>NZ_SJOT01000011.1:0-72800 GCF_012027795.1 Megasphaera sp. SW808 | reverse complement strand
AAGAACGTCTGCCGAAGCAAACGTTCTTCTTGTCTAGTTATTATGTTTACAGCTCCATGCCGCCGTCGACAAAATGGATTTCCGCTTTGCGTTCGCGGAAGTCTTTATCCCGATCGAAGGGATCGTCATGATAAAGGTAATCCCAATGGCTTTCGGGAATGATTATTCCAGGAACATCGAGAACGGCGTCCAAATCATATCCTAACCAGTTTGGATTATGCTTAGCAAAGGCAATCTGCTGTGACCACAAATAATGTTCCTCTGCTCCGCTGCCATGGAAAATTAAATGGCTCGTGCCGCCGCTCCTGGTATTATTATAAGCATTAAACCCATCGGCTGCGCCAATGAGCCGGCCTGTCGCAGGGTCATAGGATGCCTTTGTCAGGAACACCTTCAGCAACGGCGTGCCGTAGCCGTCATAATTCTTCCAAAGGCTCCCGCCGTTGTTGTCGAAAGCAAACCCTGCATACGATCCATGAGCCTTCCAATAGGTGCTGGCAGCGTCTGCAGCGTATCCGTTCGTTAACGAACCGCTGCCGCTGTGCACAAGGCCGGCACTTCCTCCAACAGCTGCATATACGTTTTCTATAGAACCGTCGTTGGTGCCGACGATGGCGCCGCCATTGGCTATCGGACTTGTATTGTACCCATTAGTCAATGTCCCGCCAGCAGTATTCCAGCCGACTAACCCGCCGACTGTTGTACGGCCGCTGACCATTCCGCTGCGGCCATCTCCATCAAAAATCGTACTGAACACTTGGTCTATCGTACCGCTGTTCGTGCCGGCAATGCCGCCGACATTGGAGCTTCCTGCCGCGGCAATCGCTCCGGTATTGTAAGCGGCTGTCACGGTGCCGCTGTTTGTCCCGACGAGGCCGCCGATGTGTTCGCCGGCTCCGCCAGTCTGGATTTCGCCTGCATCAACTACTTTATTGCTATTAGCATCGTTCCACGTGCCGGCAGTGATGACGCCGTTGTTGTAGACCTGATATTTGTAGTAGCCATCGGTCTCATCGCGGCCGCCGGAAAGCTGGCCCTGATTGTCGCCGATGAGGCCGCCGACGTTAGTCATGCCTGCGACCTGGGCTCCTGCTTCATTTACGACATGAGACTTGGAAATCGTGCCCGTATTGGTACCAATAAGGCCGCCTGTTGCGCCCTTGTTTCCTGCGACGATGCCGCTGTTGGTCAGGGCTGCGTTCGTAATGGAACCGCTGTTTTGGCCGAAAAGTCCGCCGGCGCCGCCATCATCCCCCGTCGCCTTCACTTCGCCCGTATTGGACGCTGTCAGTCCGTCAAAGTTCGCCTTATTTTCCCCGGCCACGCCGCCGACATATGCACTGCCGATGACGTTGCCGGCATTGCCGACCGTTCCCTGCAGCGAGCCTTCATTTAAGCCGGCAATGCCGCCGACGAACGCCGCGCCGTCTGCATAGACATCGGCTTCGGTCATGGCGTTGGTAATCGCCGCGCCCTTCTCATTGATGCCGGCCACGCCGCCAAAGTACCGGGCGTCGCCGCTGCCGGGCTTGACGTGCAGCTCGACTGTGTTTTTGATATTTTCCAGCGCGCCGTCTACATAGGTGTTATCAATGATGCCGCCCTCGCCATTGCTTCCGGCTACGCCGCCGACGTATTCACGGCCCGTAATCTTGCCGCGGTTGACCAGGAGCGGCCCGTCCGCACCCTGCCCGTCGCCGGCAGCGGAAATCGTGCCGACGTTTTTGCCGGCAATGCCGCCGACATAGCTGTCGCCTGTTATGGCCGCCGAGCTGTCGTTGACAATGCGCTCCATCTTAGCGCCCTGCTGATTAATGCCTACCAGGCCGCCGACGTAGGCTTGACCGGTGATTTCGCCGTTGTTGCGGCCATTCTGCACAATGCCGCTGTTATCGCCGATGAGGCCGCCGACATATTGGCTGTCGGCTGTCCCCGTAATATTGGCGGCGTTGACGACGTTGGAAACGGTCTTTCCGCTGTGATTTACGCCAATGATGCCGCCGGCGTTTTGTTCGCCGCTGATAATGCTTTCATTGTAGGCGTTGTACATCGTCCCGTCGTTGATGCCGATGACGCCGCCGACGTTGCTGCTGCCGGAGTCGCCGCCATTGGTCACGCCCAAGGAATCGATCCGGTACACGCCGCCGGTATTATAGCCGACGACGCCGCCCAGGCCGCCGCTTGAAGCCGTACCATCTGACGTGACGGCACTGTTGCTGTAGCTGAAATCGACGACGCCGTCGGCTTCATTCGTACCGGCAATACCGCCGGCTATCGCTTCTCCGCCCTTGGCAATGACGCTGCCGACAGCTTCTACGTCGTAAATCCCTCGCTTGAAATTAACCGCTCCGGCAGCTTCATCAAAGGCAGCGTCGCCGTTCCGATTGATGCCGGCAATGCCGCCGGCACTGCCCTGGGAGCTGATGGTATTGCCAAAGGTATTGACTTGCGCAATCGTGCCCTCATTCACGCCGGCTACGGCTCCGGCCGTTTCCGTACCGTCAAAGGTACTGCTGTAAATATTAACGTTTTTCACCGTACCGGACGCGCCGATTTGCGAGAAGATACCGGCGTGTTCCACAGACTGCACATTGCCGTCAGCCCCTTTCGCCGCATCCAGACCGATAATATGATGGCCCCGGCCATCGAAGGTCCCCATGTAGCCGTCGCTGCCAGTACCGATAGCCGTATAGCTGGTCAGATTGCTGGCATTGATGTCCTGCTTCAGGGCGTAGTTGTAGTGGAGGGCCTCCGTATCGTTGCTGTCGCCATCAAGTCCATTTTTATAAAACGTTTGAATCCCCTGCAGCTGCTCTGCACTATTTACCCACAGGTACATGAAATTATTGGTATGGACCCCTTCTTCTTGTGCAATCGACTGCCCGTTGACAGCAGCATTCATGCTATTGAATTTATCTCTAAGCCCAAACTGGCTGCCAAATTTTTCAAAGGTGTATTTTCCAGCCGTTTTATCCCACAAGTCGACAGCAAATTTCGCATCGCCCGATGCTGCATTCAAGGCAATAGAAGGCCCATTGCCATCGCTGAAATGATCCATAAACTGACTAAGCCCTGTCACCGAATCCGCAGCAGTGCCCTGTCGGGCCTGCACTTGGCCGATATGGGTAATGTCGAGGACGACTTCGCTGTGTTCCCCTGTGCTTTCCAAGGTCAGACTGCCGCCGAGGGCCAAGTCGCTGTCGACGAATACGTCGCCCCGGCCAGTTACGGTCAGGTTGCCCTGCGTCGTAATCAGGCCATCCTGCTTATTGCCGAAATAGAGGCGGGCATGGCCCTGACCGATAGACTCAGTCTGGCCATTGACGGTTTTCGTACCGGCTGTAATCGTAATATCACCGTTTTTCGTCGCCGGATTATTCGTCGTGTAAGCAAACCAGTTTCCTATAGAATTTACGTCCTGACGCGGGTCAGATACAATATCCACGGTTCCGGCCTGCCAGGTGCCGTCGCTTGCCGCTGCGAGGCCGGGAATCGTGACAGTCTCGCCATCCTTTGCCGAGGTCAGCGTACCATATACGTCCACATCGCCGGCTGTAATGGCAATATCGCCTTTTCCGCCATTGCCCGTCGCCGTCACGTCGCCATATACCGTAACCGTTCCGTCAGCATTTAAGGAAACAGATGAGCCGTACAAGGCCGCACCCGTACCCAGCCCCAGGCCGGCTCCGTCCTTGGCATTCAGCGTCAGCGCACCGTCGCTGTACAGCAGGCCGCCGTAATATGCCGCATCAGCCGCCGTATCGACGCCATTCAAGGTCAGGCCGCCGCCGTATACGGCCAGCCGCCCTTCGCCAGACAGACCTAAATCACTCCAGTTAAAGGTGACATCCTGCTTCGCCCTGACGATGGTCAGCAGGGGATCATAGGCTGTACCGTATTGCACCGAGTCTATTCCCTTCATCCCATCGGGATGAGCCGCCGTATCGCCGAAATACTCCGCCGACTTCGGCATAAAGGCATTTAAAATCGGCGTGGTCTGGCCTTCGTAGATGCGCCAGTCTGTCGAAAAGTTTAAGTTTTTATAGAAATCCTTCGATTGCCGATCTGCATACGCAATTCTGGTGCCTTGCTTATCATTGAGATCGGTAAATATCGATGTATCCTGCGGCGCAATGTAATATCCACTACCATTAGTTACAATTGCCCTATCACCAGTTCCTGTGCCATATAAACTTCCTAAGCCTATTGTAGTGGAATTACCATCAGCGTCAGCGGCATATAAATTTCCTGTCGTATATACATTGGTCAACGTGGCAGGACCGCGGCCAATAATACCGCCAACAGAATTATTGCCTATCATACGATTCTTTACCTGATAGCTGCGAATCGTGCCTAAATTATATGCACTCTCTATGACTCTTGAATTACTGGAACGAGAACCCGCTCCGACTATGCCGCCAACCGAGCTGGTGCCGCTACGATTGCCGCTAGGATCATTGTTTACTACGGTTATATTGCCCGTATTAAAGGAGTTGCTGATTGTTCCACCAAAAAAAAATCCAGCAATGCCGCCGACTACGTTATATCCGTTATATATATCGCCAGCATTATACGATGTATCTACTATGCCGTTCAGGCGGCCGACAACGCCGCCGACATGGCGGGCATAATAGGTATAGGTCTTGTCGCCGATTTCTCCTTTATTATACACATTATACAGCAGGGCCCTGGCCACATTACCACTTTCCGTCGTATCGCCGACAACGCCGCCGATATTAGCAGCAGGCAAATTATCAGCAAGACCTGCTATCCTTGTCGTCTTGACAGTACCTAAGTTATAAGCGTCAGCAACTTCGCCATTAAACATCATGCCGGCAACGCCGCCGATGTTTATAAAGCCGCGGATATCCCCTGTATTATAGCTTTCGCTGACAGCTGCCTCTGCCGTACCGTTCTTTATGTCCGCCAGTTGTTTGGTACTGACCCGCTCCAGTTTGCCGACAATGCCGCCGGTATTGCCGGCTTTACTGGCATCACTGACAGCCTCCTTCGAAGCAATCGGCAGCGAATGAACTGCGCCGCTATTGGCACTGCGGGTCACATACACATGGCCGCCGTTCAAATACCCGGCTATGCCGCCCATATTGCCGATAATAGTTTCTTCTGAACCTTCCTGCTTGTCCTTGTCCTTATCATCGCGCACCCATTCGGTGGCAAATCCAGCTGCATTGCGTGCTCCCGTTGCCATGATATCGCCGCCGTCATTTAATCCGGACGCAATCGTATACGTCCCATTGTCAGATTTGCTGCCGAAATACCCGGCAACGCCGCCGACGTTATGCGCGCCGCGGACAGTATTTTCCCGGTTTCTGGCAGCGGTAATATTTGTATTCACCGCTTTGCCGACAATGCCGCCGACATTTCCGGCAGCAAAGAAATCCTGCCCCTCCTGGATATGGCTGCTGATATTCCCATCATTCAGGACCTGAAAAAGCAGGCTGTCATGGGTTGTCCCATCGCCGCTGTCATAGGCACTGCTGATTCCGGCGATGCCGCCGGTATTGGCGGCCTGCACTGTTACTGTTTTTCCCTTAGACGGGAAGTTATAGGAATGATATGTATAGTCTTCCGTCGTATAGCCCTCTGCATGTACATCACCATGATTTTCCGCATGCTGTACCGTCGTGCCTTCCATATTCCCCACAATGCCGCCGACATTATAGGCCCCGGTTACGTCCAGGCCGTTGTAGACCTGTCCGTCTGCAGCTGCTTCATTGCCGATAGCAGACAGGAGGGCATGACCGACTAAGCCGCCTACGTTGGAGCCGTCACCGTATATGTCGCCGATATTATAGCTCATCCCTTTGATGTTGCCGTTATACAGATAGCCGATCAGGCCGCCGGCATTGCTGACCTTCTGACCGCTGCCGTCTGTACTGCCTTGGCTGCGGATCGTTCCCATGTTGACGAGATGGTCAAAGACCGCGTCTGCAGCGACGTCTTCGGGCTGGCCTGCCGCGCCGACGTTATCTACGGTAGTACCACTGTACCCGACAATACCGCCTACATCGGTCTGGCCGGTGACAGCCGTGCTGTTCGTCGCATGGCGAATATGCGTATGCCCCACGGCCGCACCGGCAACGCTGCCGACGAAATTGCGGCCCGTGATGCTGCCGCCGACTAAGGCAACGTGATTGATGTCAGCATCATGACCTACGCCGAACAAGCCGACGTTATCCGTATCGCCGCGGTTGATAGTCAGGCCGAAAATGTTGTAATCCAAGCCATCGAATACGCCGTAGAAGCCGTATTTGGCCGCATCACCTGTATGGCTTACGGTTACCTTTCCGTCTGCGCTGACGCCGATGGGCTTAAAGCCTTCCTGATCGGCGTCGCCGTCTTCATCATGCCAGGATGCCGTCCCCGTCGCGTCAATACTGTTCCGCAAGGCGTATTTCCCGCCCAGATTGGTGTCCATGGCCTGCAGCTGCCGGGCATCTTCAACCCACATGTAGCCGCTGACATCTTTTGCCGTGCCGTTTACCTTTACATTACGGAAGGTCTTCTCTTTACCAGCGTAGGTTTTGTTTTCTCCATCGTAAGCATCATAGCCGAGAATGACTGCATCGGCGTTGTCCGTAATGACGGAGAACCGATCGTTCTTTTTATTCTCTTCGTCGCGCACCCGTTCGGTGTCGATGACGATGCGGCCGTTGCCTTCAAAGGTGACATTGGCGGCGTTGATATTGCCCAGGCTCATGAGCTCGGCGTCCGTACGGGTCCCTCCGCTCATAATCGTGGGAACGTCCTTTCCTGCAAGGCTGCCCTGCAATACATCATTCAAATTCTTATTGGACACGTACAGGCCGTCGGCGTTGATCTGGGCGCTGGGACCAATCTGCACGCCGGCAGGATTGACGACATAGATCGTGCCGCCTGCCGCGTTGATGGTGCCGTAAATCTGCGACGCATTGCCGCCATTGACGTAGTTCAGGGTATTGAAATTCGCTGTATTGGCCGAGAAATTGACGACGGCATTGGCCCCGATGTTGAAGCTGTTCCAGGTAATGACGCCGTTCTTCCCGTTCTGCTGGATATTCATGACCGGATTAGTCGCCGTGCCGGCATTGTCATTCAGCCCCGTATGACCGCCCATGACGGAATGGCCGCCCATGGGCAGCTCGTTATTCGGCACAACGGCGGCTGCCCCATAGACTGCCGGCGCCGTATACAGTACGGCTGCGCCGGCCAGGAGGCACAGCCGTATGCGGTGTGCTAAGTAATCGTATCTTGTATATGTCTTCATATGGCATTCCTCCACCATACTCTTTAATTTTAATATCAGTTAAAACATTTTATAAACTTGGAACCACCACCGGCTGTCATGGTCCGCAGGCTCCGACCAGTCGCGGCGGCCGTCGATCTTGCGGGCCCAATCGAGCTGGACGTACCAGTCGTTTGGCTTGCTGTAGCGCAGGCCCAGGCCCCAGCCGGACAGATGCTCACTGTAGCCCGACGACTTGTTATTGGCATAGCCGGTGTCGATAAAGGCGGCGGCCTCCAAGCCCTCAATGCCGGTCTGGCGGCGGATTTCCGCACTGCCCAGCCAGCCGGCGTCGCCGTAGCCGTCATTGCTGCCGTAAGCCCGGACGCCGTTCATGCCGCCGAGGTAAAACTGCTCGCTGCCGTCCAGGGCCCGGTTGGCCAGCTGTCCCTGAAAGCGGACGCGGTAGTTCCACGGGCCGTCATACCATAGCTTCAGCAGGCTGCCGGTCAATTTATGATAGGTGCCGTCGAGATAGGAGCCGCCGTCCGTATCCATATGGCCGTACCAGTAGATCAGGTCGTACTGGGTAAATTCGTTGGGATAATACTGACTGCCGCTGAGGCCGGCATGCCAGACGTCAGCCTGCTTGCTGACCTTGATCTCCGGCACGTGTCTGTCCCGGAAGCGGTAGCTGTCTTCAATATTCCGATGGTCGTAGCCGTAAATAGCCGTCAGGCGGTTCATGCGGTCGCGGTACAGGGGCGTCATACCGTAAAGGCTGATGCCCTGGGATTTTCCCAAAGACGTATACCAGCTGTTCGTATGAAGCTCGTACTCGCTCCGGCTGAAGGCCGCGCCGAGGCGCGTGCCGTCATAACCGGCCGGCGTTTCGTAGCGGACGCTGTAGTTCTGCACGTCGTGGCTGGACATCATGCCGCTCAGGGTAATCTTATCGCCGTTATGGCCGGGATTATTGATTTCTGTGTTGAAGCCATAGCGGTACCGCCCGGAGTAATAGCCGCCGCCGTTGTCGGCAAAGACGTAGTTATTCCATACAGGACGCCGCTCGGCCTGCACGTCCACAGCCGTCGTTCCCGCTTCCCGACCGGGACGCAGGATAGCCTTGGCCGTCACGCCGGACAGGTCGTTGAGGTTGTTCATGGCCAGTTCCAGCGGTTTATCCGTCATGACCTCGCCGGGCCGCAGGCTGTGCAGGTACCCCTGCAGCACCGAGTCGGCTACGTCCGTCCTATTCTGCACAAGGCGCACTTCATCGTATTTAGCAACGTAGACCTTGATTTCCAGCTGGCCGCCGGCGATTTCCTGCGGCGGTACGACAGCCTGAGCCACAGGGTAGCCGCAGGCCTTGGCATAAGCCGTCACGGCGCCGGTCAGCTCCTGCAGCTCCGATACCTTCACGCTGCGGCCGCTGTAAGACTGAAGCAGCGCCTGCAGGCGTCCATAGTCGTCCGGCAGGGCAAAGCCCGTCAAGGTAATGTGACGGATAAAAAAGGCCGGATCGCCGTCTGTCCCCGTATTGCCGGGACGGTATATCCGAGACGATGCTTCATCTACTACGACCTCCTGCCGGCCCGTCCGATTGTACGGATGGTCCGTCACGGCTTCCTTGTCAAAGGTCGGTATAGGCGACTGGGCCCAGGCCGGACAGGTCAAAAGCATACTGAGAACCATCGCTGCATAAGCGGTTTTCGTCATAACGTATCCTCCTTCTATGTGCTCAACCTATCAAATGCATGTATACTGGCAGCGTTAAATCATAGCAGATATCGTGAAAATATTTTATGATTACAAAAATATATGTTATCTTAGATTTTTATTATCTAATTTTGATGCAAAAAAATATAATTCTCAAGGCCGTTTCTTAAACATCCCTGGTATTCCCCGCCTATCGTGAGGATATTCTGTCATGATTTCTGCCTATATTTAACATTTATAAGAAAATATTATTATATTATTTATTCTTATTATTTTTTACCATTTATGTATACATTCTTATCATATACTATTTTGCTACATCTGACAACAACTTCTCCATTCGGATATCGAATATTACATATAATTTATATGTTATTCATAACCTTTATCTCATACATGACGTTCTTTGCCGTGCAGCCCGCAAAAAAAGAGCAAAACCCCATAAGGCTTTGCTCTTTTCTGTCGTCCATGCCGTTATTTCAACAGGCCTTTTTCTTCAATAAAATCGGACACCATGTCGGCTGCCGTCGCCGTGATCTGGATACACTGCTTGCGGTATTCA
The DNA here is from genome assembly GCF_012027795.1 of Megasphaera sp. SW808. Taxonomy (NCBI): domain Bacteria; kingdom Bacillati; phylum Bacillota; class Negativicutes; order Veillonellales; family Veillonellaceae; genus Megasphaera; species Megasphaera sp. SW808. Next base: position 63,294 of record NZ_SJOT01000011.1, on the reverse strand, counting down.
GGCGTGCCGAAGCTCAGGCGGTTCAGGGCCCGGCAGCACGTCGTACCGAAATGGGCTTTAAAGCGGTCGTGAAACTCATGCGTGTACTGATATACTTCAGGCAGCTCCTTTTCCGACGGGTCGAGACGGCCGACCAGGGCGCTGATAATCAGGCAGGAACCGCTCAGCGCGCCGCAGACGCATCCCGAACGTCCCAGGCCGCCGCCTAAGCCGCAGGCCATGCGGATGGCCACATCGGGAAGGTTTAGGTTCATGCTGTCGTTGCAGGCCTTGACGACCGATTCGACGCAGTTATTTCCTTCTAAATGATATTTCTCGGCAAGCTTGTATACACTTTCCAATTCATAACCCCTCCTATGATATACTTAGGGGATTATTATACCATGAATGGACATTACTTGCCAAACAGGGCCGCCGCGTCGGCCATATTCCGCCGTATGTCGACAGCGAAGGGACAGCGCGTTTCGCAGGCGCCGCACTGGATACATTCCGACGCCGTATGCGGCAGAACGGCGTAATGCTCCCGCACCGTTTCGGGAATATCGCCCTGGGCCTTGCACAGATTGAGGAATTTCGTCACAGCTGCCACGTCGATGCCCTGGGGACAGGGAGCGCAGTGGCCGCAGTACATGCAGTGGCCCTTCCAGCTGATGTTCGGGAAGGACGCCAGCGCCGCAGCGTAGTCCTTTTCTTCGTCAGAAGCGTCTTCGTAGGCCAGATTCTGCTTCATTTCTTCGATAGTCCGCGCGCCGTTCATAATCGAAGCCACAGCCGGACGGTCCAAGGCGTAGCTCATACACTGGAACGGCGTGATAGCTTTTCCGGCCGGCGACATATCGCCGCGGAGCAGGTCGCCGCCGCCGAAGGCCTTCATAACCGTAATGCCTACGCCCAGGCGCTGGCACGTTTCATACAGCCGCTGCCGCTGGGGGTCCATGTTGACCAGAGGCTTGGCGTAGCTTTCGGGAGCCCACAAGAGCTCGAGATTTTCATTGCCAGGCTGCAGGTCGTAGCAGGGATTGACGCTGAACATGAGCACGTCGATGAGGCCGCTTTCGACGGCTGCCAGCGCCGCCTCCGGGTTATGGCTCGACATGCCGATGCTGGCGATGACGCCGGCTTCCTTCAGGGACACGGCATATTTCATGATGTCGCCGTCCAGAATCTGCTGCCAGTCCGCCAGGGAATCGACGTAATGAACCATGCCGACCTCCAGATGGTCTGTCTGCAGCCGCTGCAGCTGGTCTGCAAAGCCGGCCTTTACGTCCTCGATGTCGCGGGTTCGCTTATACTGTCCGTCCTTCCAAATGGTACACAAATGAGCCTGCAGGACAAACTTATCCCGCCTTCCCTGCAGCGCCCTGCCCAATGCGTCGCGAAAATCCGGATGGGGCGCGTACAAATCGATGCAGTTGGCCCCATGGGCTTCCATAACGTCGATAAAATCCTCCGTCCATTCGGGATGCTCTACCATGCCTTCACAGCCGAAGCCGATTTCGCCGACGGAAAGGCCCGTCCGCCCTAATACTCTGTATTTCATTGCCATACCTCCTGTACACAGTACCTAATATGACAAGCATAGCACATGAAGTCGGCTCTAAGTCAAGCCGTTGCTTACAAATCCTTCTGCAGGAAAACAGCCGGAATGGGATTGTCATAATACGGCGGGATTTCATAAAATCCATAGGCCTTGTACAGACCCATAGCCGCCGTCATAAAGGGCAGCGTGTCCAAGCGCATATGGCAGTAGCCGATTTGCTTCGCCGCGCCGATGCATTCCTCCAGGAGCCGGCGGCTCAGGCCCCGTCCCCGGTATGCCGGCCGGATATACAGCCGTTTCAGCTCGCAGCACATCTCGTCAAGGCGATGGATGGCCGCGCAGCCGACAAGACGGCCGTCGTCACTGCAGACGCCGTACAGCCGCCCGTCAGGCAGGCCGTATTTTTCCGCTGCCTGGGCCAGCTCGTCGCCGTAGCCCTGCGCCGCCAGGCAAGCCTTCACCGTTTCATCCGTCTCGACCAGCATGGCCGTATACTCCTGAAACAGCTGCCGTATATCGTCCAATCTGTCATAGGCCAGTATAATGTTCATGGCGATTCCTCCCTTGCCGATACTATCTCTCGCAGGCTGTACTCCTTAAAAGCGATTTCAATAAGCAGCCCAAAAATAAAGGAATGTATACGTACCCTCTTCATACAAATATGGCTGCGGGCAAACGTTACACTACTCTGTCTTCATTATATGGGAAAGCTTCTTCCTCTTCAACAAAGCGTGAGCAAATATTACATTATAAACCGCTATTTCATGAGGAATCGCTTAGGACCTTTACATGGCCTACCAGGCATGGAAGCTCATAGCCCGGCAAAACTTCGCCATAGCCGCCTGTGTCAGCTTGTAAGCCTGAGACCGGGACAGGCCGCAGCGTCGGGCTATATCAGCATAAGTCAGGTCGGCATGATACCGCAGATGGAGAAATTGCCGTTCTTCCTCCGTCAGACCATTCAGGCCCTGTCGGACGAGGGCCTGCAGTTCCGATACGACAGCCTGACGATGCGGGTCCTGTTCGTCGCCAACGGATAGACTCAACACCTCGGCAATTTCGTCGAGATGAAAAGCCGTCTCCACTGACTCCATATAAGCCTTAAACCGCCGGCTTTCTCTTTTAAACACCCGGTCTACAGCCCGGCGAAAGGCTTTATGGGCTTCGTCGTCACAGGACAAGTCAAAGGCATGGACGCATTCCAAAATCGCCAGCTGGGCTACCGACACGGCCTCATCCAGCGAGCCGTAGCAGTACCGATGCCGTCGGGTATACTTGCAGATCAAGGGCCGGAACTGCTGCAAGATCAGCAAGGCCGCCGCCTCCTCGCCCTGCTGGGCTCTGGCAATCCACTGGCGTATGGTTTGATTCATGAAAGAACCCTCCTAGTTTTGAATATGAAGAAAGGAGGTCTCTCACGTTTTTCTGAGACACCTCCTCTATATCATGGCTCCATGCCGTTTGGCGGCAGAGCCTTAGATGCTGTACTGCTGACGTATACAGCAGCGTACCGCGATTTTCTTATTTATGAACGATACATTCTTCCTTACTCCACGCTTTCCAGCAGCTCCAGCAATACGGTGCCGTCTTCATTCAGCGTGCCGTACACGGTGCTGCGCTGTCCCAGCGGCACATAGGCCCCATTCATCACTACGTCCACATGGCCGCCGGCTTTCGGCCCGCCCCAGAACCGCATGACTTCATCTTTTTCTACAGTAGCTACTGCGCTGCCTGCAAAGGCAATCTTAGTCCCTGCCGGCTGCTGTGCGATTTCTGTTACGGCGACTGGCTGATACTGGCTTGTATCCTGCACATTGGCCATATTATAGGTGTAATAATAGGCATTGTGGCTCTCGCTCAATGCATGGTCATACGCCGCGTCTCTTCCCGCATGTACGTCTACCAGCGTTTCTTCTGTCCCGTCCCCGGCTCGCTGCGCAGCCTTTTCTATCTGCACTGTCGGGTCCTTATATTCTACCTTTTCCATTTTGATGAGCTGGCCTTTTTCATCTTCTACTACCTGCCCCCGGACGATAAAGGGATGCTTATTCAGCATTCGCCCGCCGTGCTTGCCAAGGTCCATGCGCAGCTCATGGCCCGCTGCATCTGTTACCCGATAAATAGTTCCTGCTTCGTGGCCGACAATTTTTACCTGCATGGTCACCGCTGCCGCATCGCCCGCCACGGCCTGTTCCGCTGCCGAAGACACTCCGGATACAGCGCTGAGACTAAAGAGCAGGCACCCTGCCGCTAACGCTGCCATATGTTTCTGATTGATTATTTTCATGACCGTTTCCCCCTCTTCCTTAGCCTCTGCCTTCAATGACTCGTACGCGCTGAATGTGCGGCGTGCCGTCGTTGTAATGGGTCAGGGTATCTACCTTAATGCGGGCCAGCTCCGGCGCAAATTCGTCGACCATGCGCTGGTCTACTTGTACGCCCTGGGTCATCAGGCGATAAATGACGGCGGCCATTTCATACCGCGTCATGAGGCGGCTGCCGTCGAACCTGCCGCTGGGGTAGCCCTCCAATATGCCGTTGCCGGCAACGGCTGCCACATAGTCGTACGCCCAGTGAGTTTCCGGCGTATCCGGGAAAATTTCCGATTTATAAATATCAAATCCCTGGCCCGTAATGCCGTTGACCATGGCCTTCAGCTCGGCCATCTCGGCCCGCAGCTCTATGATTTCCTTCGCCATGGCCTTTTTGGAACGGGACTGGTGGCTATGCTGGCCAAAACGGATGCTTACCCCGGCATTGACCATTTCTTCCCCGTTGCCAATGGTGCCGCCAATGCTGAACAGCGTGTCGTCATTCGGCTGGTAAAAGGCGCCGATAGCCGCCGCCGTGGAATCCTTGTAATGCCCGATCCCTGCGCTGAAACTGAGCTTGTCATCGGGATCAAAGTCAAGGGGATGCAGCGCTGCCAAGGCGGCCGCTCCTGCGCCGACCTTATTGATCTTATCATCCAGACGGTTTACCTTACCGTTCAAATTCGTTACCTGATTCGTAATATTTTGTTCCAGTCTGTTCAGCTGATTCACATTGACGGCATCAGTGCCTGCCGTGCCTTCTGCCACATTGACAATTTTATGGTTGTTCATGTCAATGTTATTTTCGTTGATGGTAATATCGCCGACCTTTACGCTGTCGTCGTTAATGGTTACTTTATCACCTACAGTAATTTTGTCTTTAGAGATATTTACATCACCAATATTAATGTGTTCATCTGTGATGCTTACACTATCGCCAACAGTTATTTCTTCGTTGACATGAATATTGTCAATACTAAGGTCTTTATTCAGGCTGATGTCATAATATTTATTCCCCTGTGCATCCGTATCCCACTTGATCAGCAGGTTGCCATCACCTTTTTCAGGCACATAATCTCCGCCAAGGGTCGGTTTATCACCGACAGGGGCAGTATTTGTGCCGCTAGTTACAGCACCGTTACCGGCAATGTTTTCTGCTTGTCCGCTATTTGCAACACCTGTTTCACTACCGGAAACATTATCGGTATTTCCGTTAGTAACGGTATTATTGTCAACCGTACTATCAGTATTGCTACCGCTGTTAGTTCCTTTATCATTACCGTTAACGGTATGATAGTGGTCTGAGTTTTTAAGTTCCTCTACATCAACTTTAATACCGTCAATCTGATTCTGTAAATTGCCCGCTACCTGATACAGCTGGCTGCCGTTAATGGCGTCGGTGCTATCTGCCGAAATTCTGCCGGCAGCTACGTTGGTTATGGTACGTTCAAAACCTTTATAGCCGACACTGACTGTACCACCTGCCGCTTGCCAGCCCGCAAAATCACCGACTTCGACTTGTTGCCCCCATAACCATTCATTATCTTTATCCCAGTCAGAAGCAGTTGCAACTAAATCGCCTTCGGATTTATCTTTATACCCGCCAACGCCAGCTTCATCATTGGACGTCGCGCCTAAAGCAACATTGTTTTGAGAACCAACAGATACATTATAACCTAGAGCAGTACCAAAAGCTCCACTTGCATCACTCCAAGCCCCTATTGCAGTACCATATGGCAATATCCCTCCATACATTCAATTTACGATATGTAATACATGATATTTCGCCTGATTTCTATATTTTTCAACACCATCTATGCAGAAAACACATCGTCCTTAATCCTGCACGTTCGTCAGAAGCAAAGGCACTGATGCTTTTTTCTTTTCCATCTCATGCTTAAACATGCGCAATGCATGCATATTATTAAACACATTAGTCCACCCCATAACAATTACCGTATACAGGTATATTTCTATAGATTCAGCAGGTATACTGATGCTGTTTCTTTAGTACGTAAAAGGATAATATACAGTAATTTATTACATGATAAAAAGAATTTCATTTTACATACTGTCGAATCGCCGCACTGTATCTCCCATGCCGTATAAGCAATATGCCCGCCTATAATTCTATGCAGGAGGCTTCTTCCGTACAAAATATGAACGCATGGCTCATCCCTCTTTGTTTAAAAACCTGACAGCTTATATTAAACCGTCATACTGCGCCGCCATACTTCGTCAATTATACGGCTTTATCCCGACTTTCTCTGCGAGATCCACCTATAAAACAAGACGTCTGCTTGCGCAGACGCCTTATACAACTATAACAGATGATTCTTCTTGCCTAGTTCTGTAATATATTCTACTGAAACTCTTGCATATTTTGCTATGGTTTCTTTCGCAACCCCATCTTTCAGCATCGCCAATATCATCTGCAACCGTTCTTCTTCTCTGCCCTCTTCCCGGCCAAATTGTCTTTGTCTCTCTAATTCCATTGCCAGCGTCACATATTCTCGCCTCGTTTCCTTGTGTTCCTTAACTCGTATTACTTCTCTTTCTACGGCCTTTACAAATGCGCCTTCTGCTGCCTTGCCGTCTACGTACCGCAGAAAAGCCCGTACGTCCGGATCCAGCGTATCGTTGTCGCCGCAGCAAAAGAATACGTCATCCTATAAAATAAGACGTCTGCTTACGCAGACGCCTTATATCAGCTACAACAGGTGATTCTTCTTGCCTAGTTCTGTAATATATTCTACTGAAACTCTTGCATACTTTGCTATGGTTTCTTTCGCAACCCCATCTTTCAGCATCGCCAATATCATCTGCAACCGTTCTTCTTCCCGGCCAAATTGTCTTTGTCTCTCTAATTCCATTGCCAGCGTCATATATTCTCGCCTCGTTTCCTTGTGTTCCTTAACTCGTATTACTTCTCTTTCTACGGCCTTTACAAATGCGCCTTCTGCTGCCTTGCCGTCTACGTACCGCAGAAAAGCCCGTACGTCCGGATCCAGCGTATCGCTGTCGCCCTTGCTGTTCAGGAATATCTTCGTTCCCTCGTCGCCCAGCTCCAGCCCTTCGGTTTCAATGCACCGATTTCTAAATGTATACATAGGCAGTCCTGCATCGAAGGCATCAAAGGTACAAATAAATATGATATAAGACGGTCTGAGCTTATTATACACTTCGCCTTTTTTCAGCATATCCATATCTATCATAGCCTGATAATAGCGCGTCCGTTTCGCCAATCCGCTGTCCTGCTCATCAGTACACTGCATTTCAATGTTAAATACCCGTCCTGTATCGTCTTTAACATACACATCCAGGCGTACGCTCTTGCTGTCCAACCGGATATCAATCGCCTTTTCCGTATCGGGATAGGTAATATCGGCTATCTTAATTTGCAGTATTTTCTCAATCAAATACTGACACAAGCGCTTATTGCGCATAACCTTTTGAAATAAGAAATTGTCCTGTATAGTCAGTTCTTCCCAGTTCTTGATCCGCTTCACTTGTAGTATACCAAACAACTGTACGCCTTGGCAATGCATTACCTATGCCAAAATCGCAGTATACCTATATAGAAATATGGTCTGCAGTGCAGCTGCCCGTTTTCCCAGGCAGACAAGCCGGAAGCAGCAAAATATGCTCCTTCTCCCTAGGCTGTATTCTGCAGAGAAAGAGCATATATGAGACGTGTTTGCTGACGATGCCGCGGGCTATATCAGGCCCGTCATGTGCTGCACGATAAGGCTGACGGCCGACACGCTGAACCAACAGACCAGGCCCAGCAATATCGGCCGGATACCGTTTCGGACTAAGGAACGCAGGTTGGTACGCAGGCCGATGGCCGTCATGGCTACGATGATCATGAATTTCCCCAGCTGACCCAGAAAATGAGATACGTCCGCCGGCAGGATACCGATCGTATTGACGACAGAGGCTACGACGAACCAGGCGATAAAGTACGGAAATACTTTTTTCAAGCTGAACGTGCTGCCCTGGGCGTCATCGTGCTTGCGGCGAGCCATGATAACCGCCATGACCAGGCAGACCGGCACGATCATAAGGGCCCTGGTGAGTTTCGTAATGGTTGCCAGACTGCCTGCTGTATCGCTGTACGAATAACCGGCGGCGACAACGGACGACGTGTCGTTGATGGCCGTGCCGGCCCACATGCCGAAGCCGGCGTCGCTCATGCCCATGAGATGCCCCAAAAATGGAAAGATGAACACGGCGGCAATATTGAACAGGAATATAGTTGAAATAGAAAAGACCACGTCCTTTTCCTTCGCCTCAATGACCGGCGCCACGGCGGCAATGGCTGAGCCGCCGCAAATGGCCGTACCGGCGCCGATGAGGGTCGTCGTCTTAAATTCCAGATGAAGAAGCCGGCCGACGACGATAGCCACGAGAAAGGCCGTCGCCAGCGTACAGATCATGACCGACACCGATTTTGCTCCCGTATCCAGCACATGGTATAAGTTCATTTCAAAGCCGAGCAAAATAATCGAATACTGGAGCACCTTCTTGCCCGTATAGGCAATGCCCTCTTCCAGCACGGCAGGCCGCCGGACAGAGGCAAAGACCATCCCCAGCAGAATCCCGAATACGGGCCCGCCGATGATGGGGAAATACTGGCCCAGGAAATAGGCCGGAACAGCAAACACCAAGGTAAAGGCCAAGCCTTTCCATACATTCATGCAGATACACTTCCTTCATATCGTATTTGAAAACGTCATGAAAGAAGTGTATCATGGTATTATGTATATGTAAAATTGTATTATTTTATCGTTTTAATAGGTGATTCATTATGGATATTTCTATGACGCTGCGCCATCTATCCGTCTTTCTCGCCGTCTGCGAGGAAAACAGCATGACCGGCGCGGCCAAGCGGCTGCACATGACTCAGCCCTCAGTCAGTCAGACGATCCGGGAGCTGGAAGACGACTACGAGGTCTGCTTATTTGAACGGCTGGGACGGCGCCTGTACATCACGCCGGCCGGCCAGAGCCTGCTGTCCTATGCCCGGCAAATTCTGTCGCTGACATCCCAGGCCGAGCAGGCCCTCCATTCTTTCAGCCGGACGGCGCCTGTCCGCATCGGCGCCAGCGTGACCATCGGCGAGGTCTTCCTCGTCGAGCTGCTCCAGCATCTCAAGAAAGGCAGCCCTGCCCAGGAAACGCTGTCGGAAATCCACAACACGAGCGAGCTGGAGCAAATGCTCCTGCGTGACGACATCGACCTGGCCCTCGTCGAAGGCGACATTTCGTCGCCCTATTTGCTGTCTTCCCCCTTCATGGTCGACGAGCTGGTCATCGTCGTGCCCCCCGATTGCCCCCTGGCCCAGCGCGCGTCACTGTCGGTACAGGAGCTGCGCAGCCTGACCATGTACCTGCGCGAGGAAGGCAGCGGCACGCGGGATCTCTTTCTTCAGACCATGGAGCAGCATCACGCCGCCGTGCGCATTGCCGGCTCGTTCAACAATACGGAAGCCCTGAAAAAGGTCGTCATGGCCGGCCTGGGCGCTACCATCCTGTCCCGCCGCCTCGTAGACGAAGACATCGCCGCCGGGCGCCTCGCCCTCCTGCCGGTAGACCGCGTCGCCTTCAAGCGCATCTTCAAAATCGTCCGCCACAAGGACAAATTTATCACGCCGCCCCTGCAAGCCGTCATTCAGGCCTGCCAGCAGCACGACCAGTGGTTTTAAGAGGCTTCTTAAGGATATATAAAAAACAAAAGGGAAACGCCTGCGGACAGGTCGTTTCCCTTTTGTCTACTGGGGATGATATATCAGATATATTGACATACGACGTCGGTCATCGTATGGGTATCTGCTTTTTTGAAGCCCTCTTTATACAGGTCGGCTGTACGCCAGCCGTCGGCCAGGGCCTTGTCGACGGCTGCTTCGATAGCGTCGGCAGCGGCGTCTTCGTCTAAGGAATAGCGCAGGAGCATGGCTGCCGACAAAATGGTAGCGCAGGGATTGGCTATGCCCTGGCCGGCAATGTCCGGCGCCGAGCCGTGAATGGGCTCGTACAGGCTGGTAAGCTCGCCGATGGAAGCCGAAGGCATCATGCCGATGGAACCGCCCAATACGGCTGCTTCATCGCTCAGGATGTCGCCGAAGAGGTTACCCGTGACGATGACGTCGAACTGCGTCGGGTTCAGGGCCAGCTGCATGGCGCAGTTGTCGACGTAGTAATGATTCAGGACGATGTCGGGATAGTCCTTGGCTACGTCTATGACGGTGCGCCGCCACAGACGGGACGTAGCCAGGACGTTGGATTTATCGACGGACGTGACCTTGCCGCGCCGTTTCCGCGCCGCTTCCATGGCAAAGCGCGTAATGCGCTGTACTTCGGGTACGCTGTAGTTTTCCAGATCCCAGGCCCGTTCGACGCCGTTGTGGATTTCCGATTCGCATTTATCGCCGAAGTAAATGCCGCCGATGAGCTCGCGGACGATGACGATGTCCGTGCCGGTAACGATGTCCGGCTTCAAGGGCGAATACTCGGCCAGTACGGGAGATACTTTGACGGGACGGAGGTTGACGTACAATCCCAAGGCCTTGCGCAGGCCCAGGACGGCCCGTTCGGGGCGGAGGGACGGTTCGACGTTGTCCCACTGGTCGCCGCCGACGGCTCCGAAGAGGACGGCGTCGGCCTTCTTCGCCGCTTCGACCGTATCGTCGGGCAGTGGCGTGCCGTATTTGTCATAAGCCGTGCCGCCGGCGTCCTTCGTCTCGAAGGTCAGGCCGATATGAAATTTGTCGTCTATTTTCTGCAGCACCTTGACGGCTGCGTCGGTAATTTCCTTGCCTATCCCGTCGCCGGGAATGACTACGATATGCTTAGACATGCTTATTTATACTCCTTCACATAGTTGATTAATCCGCCGGCCTTGGCGATATCCTGGATAAAGCCCGGCAGGGGCGGCGCCTGGAAGACGTCTCCTGTCGTCTTATCGACGATTTTCCCCGTGGACAAGTCGACGTCCAGCACGTCGCCGGCCTTGATTTTCTCCACGTCGTCGCCGATTTCCAGTACGGGCAGGCCGACGTTGATGGCGTTGCGGTAGAAAATGCGGGCGAAGCTGGCGGCAATGACGACGGGCACGCCGGAGGCCTTAATGGCGATGGGCGCGTGTTCCCGCGACGAGCCGCAGCCGAAGTTATGGCCGCCGACCATGATATCCCCTTCCTGAACATTTCCTGCAAAGGTTTCGTCAATGTCCACCATGCAGTGCGACGCCAATTCCTTCGGGTCAAAGCTGTTCAAATACCGGGCCGGGATGATGACGTCCGTATCTATGTTGTCGCCGTAGCGCCAAACCTTTCCTTCTAAACTCATGTTACTGAACCTCCTTCGGTGCGGCTATCTTGCCGAGAATTGCGCTGGCAGCGGCGACCTGCGGCCCTGCCAGATATACTTCGCTGTCGACGTGGCCCATGCGGCCGCGGAAATTGCGGTTCGTCGTGGACACGCATTTTTCGCCGGCGGCGAGGATGCCCATGTAGCCGCCCAGGCAGGGGCCGCACGTCGGCGTAGACACGGCGCAGCCCGCCGTAATGAAGGTTTCGATATAGCCGGCCTTCATAGCGTCCATGTAGACCTGCTGGCTGCCGGGGATGACGATGCAACGGACGCGGGGATGAACCTTGCGTCCCTTCAGGATCGACGCGGCGATTTCCAAATCTTCCAGACGGCCGTTCGTGCAGGAGCCGATGACGACCTGATCGATGGCGATGTCGCCGAAGGTACCGATGACCTTCGTATTGCCCGGCAGATGCGGGAAAGCTACGACAGGCTTCAGTTCGGACAGGTTGATGTCGACGGTCCGGCAGTATTCGGCGTCTTCGTCTGCTGTGACGACGTCGTATTCGTAGGCGATGCGGCCTTTTTCGTAGGCTATCGTCTGTTCATCGACGGGGAACATGCCGTTCTTCGCGCCGGCTTCAATAGCCATATTGGCAATGGTCAGGCGGTCGGTCATGGTGAGGGCCGCCACGCCTTCGCCGGTGAATTCCAGCGATTTGTACAAGGCGCCGTCGACGCCGATCATGCCGATGAGAGTCAGCATAACGTCCTTGCCCGTAATGTCGTCGGGCTTTTGACCCGTCAGATGGACGTTGATGGCTTCGGGTACCTTAAACCACGCTTCGCCCGTCGCCATGGCCACGCCTAAATCGGTCGAGCCGACGCCGGTGGCAAAGCCGCCTAATGCGCCGTACGTACAGGTATGGGAGTCAGCGCCGATGGTCAGCATGCCCGGCCCTACGATGCCCTGTTCGGGCAAGAGGACGTGCTCGATGCCGACGCGGCCCACTTCAAAGTAATGGGTAATTTCGTGTTCTCTGGCAAAATCGCGGACGATTTTCGCCAAACCTGCCGATTTAATGTCCTTGTTCGGCGTAAAGTGGTCCGGCACCAAGGCGATTTTATCTTTGTCGAAAACGGGCCGGCCGATTTTATTGAATTCGGCGATAGCCGGCGGCGCCGTAATGTCGTTGGCCAGTACCATATCTAACTTGCATGTAATCAAATCTCCTGCTTTGACAGAAGGAAGACCGGCATGCTTTGCCAGTATCTTCTGCGTCATCGTCATTCCCATGTGAGTCTATTCCTCCTCTGATAGCAATATAGTGGGCGCGCCGTCGCCGGCGCACCCCTGCGTTGTCGGTTTAGTGTTGTCCTGCAATAGCCTTGAATTCGCTGACCGCTGCCGGGTCGGAAGTCAGGTGGCGGAAGCGGACGCGCTGGGCCATGCCCTCCATGCGGTTGATCGCCGTGATGAAGGCGAAAATCGAAGCGGTCATCGTATCCGTATCGACGCCGGCGCCCCAGGTCGTGCGGCCCTGCTTGTCCGTCAGGCCGAAGTAAGCGATGCCGCGCGAGTCAGAGCCGCGGTCCAAATCATGTTCGCTGTACACGAGGTTGTCGATTTCGATGCCGTAGGCTTCGCAGATGGCGTTGCTGATGGCGTTGAGCTGGCCGTTGCCCCGTCCTTCCAGGATGACCTCTTCTTCGTCGGCCTTGACTAAAATCTTGCCGATCCACTGGCCGCCGAATTTCTGGACGAAGAAGTTTTCCACCTTCAGAGGCCAGCCTGCGTTCAAGTAATGCTGCTCGAATACGTCGTAGATTTCAGCCGGCTTGAGCTCCTGATGCTTGTGATCCGATACGCTCTTGACGAAATAGCTGAAATCTTCGCGCATCTTCTTGGGCATGTCGATGCCGTAGTTCTGCTCCATGATGAAGCCTACGCCGCCCTTGCCGGACTGGCTGTTGATGCGGATGACGTCGGAGTCGTAGGTACGTCCCACGTCGTGGGGATCGATATACAGATACGGGCAGGTCCAGTACTGCTCGTTTCCTTCTTCGCGGAAATGCATGCCCTTGGCGATGGCGTCCTGATGGGAGCCGGAGAAGGCGGCAAAGACCAGCTGGCCTGCGTAGGGCTGTCTGGGATGAACATGCATGCGCGTCACCCGTTCGTACGTGTCGACGAGCTTGGGCATGTTGGAAAAATCCAGCTGCGGGTCGACGCCCAAGGCGAACATGTTCATGGCGACGGTGACGATATCGACGTTGCCCGTCCGTTCGCCGTTGCCGAACAATGTCCCTTCGACGCGGTCCGCCCCGGCCAGGAGGGCCATTTCCGCGTCGGCTACGCCCGTGCCGCGGTCGTTATGCGGATGGACGGACAAGACGACGTTGTCGCGGTATTTCAGGTTCTGCGACATGTAGGCAATCTGGGCGGCGAAGACGTGCGGCATGGACATCTGCACCGTCGACGGCAGGTTGATGATGGCCTTGCGGTCAGCCGTGGGCTTCCATACGTCCAGAACGGCGTTGCACACCTCCAGGGCGTATTCCGGCTCGGTACCGGTGAAGCTTTCCGGCGAATATTCGAAGCGGTAGTCGGCGCCGGCTTCGTCTGTCAGGCGCTGGAGCAATTTCGCGCCGTCGACGGCAATCTGCTTAATTTCTTCCTTGGACATGCGGAAGACCTGCTGCCGCTGGGCGAAGGACGTCGAGTTGTAGACGTGGACGATGGCGTTTTTGACGCCCTGCAGGGCCTCGAAGGTCTTGCGGATAATGTGCTCCCGAGCCTGGGTCAGTACCTGGACGGTCACGTCGTCGGGAATCATGTCGTGCTCGACGAGGTAGCGCAGGAATTCGTATTCCGTTTCCGACGCTGCCGGGAAGCCTACTTCGATTTCCTTAAAGCCCATGGCCACGAGGGTCTTGTAAAATTCGATTTTTTCATCAAGGCTCATAGGAATGATGAGGGCCTGGTTGCCGTCGCGCAAATCGACGCTGCACCATACGGGGGCCTTGTCGGGGGCAATCCTTGTATGCCCATGACATATCGACGACAGGGGGCATGTAATACCCTTTTTTGTAATGTTCTACGTTTCTCATACTTCCATCTCTCCTTGATCATGAAATACATACGGCAAATATAACATAATCAAAATAAAAAAATCTTCCGCCTCGTTAAGAGACGAAAGATATCCTTACGCGTTACCACTCTCATTCATGCCCAAAGGCATGCTCTCTATAGGTACGGACATATCGTCGATACCCTCCTGTTTGTTAACGGCCAGGCCCCGGCTCCACCTACTGTCGTTTCAGCGAGCTGCTTAGAGACGAGTTCACTTCCATTCCGTTGCTGCTTCTCACCATCCAGCAGCTCTCTGCAAACTTTCTGGAACCTACTATTTCTCTTCAACGCATTTTTATTTTGACTTGTTGATGTGTATATTATCACAAGAAAAACGTCTTGGCAAGGGAATTTCTTAAATTTTACAAAAAATTATTAAGTTAAACCTTTTACTGTCGCCAGTATATTAGGAAATATACCGTAAAAATAACGGTTTCAGCAAAAAGCGAATCTATCTCTTGTATTTTCCGGCAAAACGTGGTAGACTAGTAAAGTATTCGCCGAGAGCCATACATGCGCCTATAGCTCAGGGGATAGAGCACCGGTCTCCGGAACCGGGTGCGTAGGTTCGAATCCTACTAGGCGCACCACCTATGAAGCAGCCGTAAAGGCTGCTTTTTGTATATCCCGCCATTTAAAAGGAGGTTATCGTCATGTCTCAATTACCGGGCCTGCACCTGCGCGAGTCCCATCCGCAGCTTTGCCTCACCCTGCGCGGCGAAACGATCGAAGAGCTCAGCGACGCCGTCCGCGCCTTGTCGGAATATCCGGCCGACGTCATCGAATTCAATGCCGCAACCTTTAACGGCGTCAGCAATTTCTCTCAAATCGGCAATGCCCTGCTCCTCATCACCAGTCCGCTCCGCGACCAGCGGGTCGTCTTCTCCTGTCCCATGGCCGAGCTGCCGGAGTATTACCAGACACAGGACGACTACTACGACATCTTGTTTTTCGCCATCCGCACGGGCCTCATCGACGCCGTAGAAATCGAATCGACGCTGGATATAGACAAGATCGACGAGCTGGCCGACGAAGCGACCGAAGCCGACATCATGCCTATTCTCACCATCCGCTGCGACGGCCCTTTCTCGGAATCTGATTTTGCCGACAAGTTGTTCTCCGTCGTATCGGAAGATATTCTCGCCTACCACATTATCTGCTCTCCCCAGTCGGACGAAGAGCTGGCAGAAATCATGGAATGCCTGCACAGCTGTGAAGCCGTCCATGAAGACACGCAGTTCATCATCGAAACGAGAGGCTCGTACGGAAAAGAAGCCCTCAAAAACGGAAACACCTTCTCGTCGCCGATCCTCTACGCCGCGCCGGAAGAAACGGAAGACAGACTGTCCGTCGCCGAACTGCACGACATTCTTCAGGCAAAATAAACTGCAACTGACATACTTATACATGCAAAAGCAAAAAGCGCCTTGCCGCAGCGTATCGGAGCTGCCGGCAGGACGCTTTTTTTCATGAGGTTATATCGTTTCAAAGAGGGACTGGTTTTTGCGGCCCCGGCGGTGGTATATGCCGATGCGGCGGGCCAGCATCATGTCCGCATCCAAGGGGATGCCGAACTGCTTGCCCAGCACCTCCCATACCTGCTGGGGTTTGATAGCTCCTTCATCAGTCTGCAGGATGCCGATGCGCAGGGTCAGCGTTTTGCCGTCAGTCTTTCCGGAAAGAGGTTCGACGACGTGATGCTTCACGTTGATGAGGCGGACCTTGCGTGCATCCTTAGGAGATACCTTTTCGTACATGACGTCGGAGGCATCGTTGAAGGCCTGCAGAGCCTGCTGCAGGGCATCGTCGCCATACCCAGCCTGTATGGGACCGGTCAGGCAATACACGGCGTAATTGGCCATTGCCATGAGCTTAGGTGCTCTGGCATCGACGTATTTGCCGCCCAGGACGACAAAGCCGTCCGGCGACTGAGCGTTCATCTGCTCGACGACGTCTTCTACAGGCAGGCGCTCGCGCAGCTCCATATCCAGATATTCTTCGTCGGCCGTTACGCCGACGCCGAGAGCCGAAGCGAAGCTCAGCTTCATGTGGGGATTAAAGCCTTCGGAATAGGCAATGGGCAGGCGGGCCCGGATGATAACGTAGCGGACGGCCCGGGCAAAATCCAGGTGGGACAAAAATTGCAGCGCCCCGTCCTTTTTAACAGCTAAACGCAGTCTTTCCACGGCCGGCACCTTCCTTTCTGTCGATAATTTCTACGCCTAAATTCGGGCATACGCCGCATCCCGTACAGCTCAGATGACGGCAGTCGTGAGTCAGCTCGCCGCCTACGGCCTTCTGCCATTCCCGCCGGAGAAAGGCCTTGGACGCGCCGTTGCTCAGGTGGTCCCACGGCAGGGGCTCGTTCACATCGCGCTGGCGGGCGGCGAAGTAATCGGGATCGACGCCGGCTCTGTCAAAGGCTTCCATCCACTTGTCGTAGTCAAACAGCTCCGTCCAGCCATCGAATTTGCAGCCCAGCTTCCACGCTTCATAAAGAACCCGGCCCATGCGGCGGTCGCCGCGGGCAAAGGTCGCTTCCAAATACCCCGTTTTGGCGTCGTGATAGTGGTACGAAATGTGCTTGTCCCGGATAAGGCTCTTCAAATAGGCCTGCTTGCGCTGAATTTCTTCAACGGGAAGCTGGCCGAACCACTGGAAGGCCGTATGGGATTTGGGCACGAAGCTCGATACGGACACGGTGACTTTACCATTGTTCTTCTTTGTCACCGTGCGGTACAGGTTCAGCACCTTATAGGCCAGGTCGGCAATACCGGCCAAATCTTCATCCGTTTCCGTCGGCAGGCCCATCATGAAGTACAGCTTGACTGTGGACCAGCCATTTTGGAAAGCGTTTTCGCAAGCCTTCAGGAGATTTTCTTCTGTCACGCCCTTGTTGATGACGTCGCGGAGGCGCTGCGTTCCCGCTTCGGGAGCGAAGGTCAGGCCGCTCTTGCGGACCTGCTGAACCTTCTTGGCAATATCGACGGAAAAGCTGTCGACGCGCAGCGACGGCAGGCTGACGCTGACCTTCTGGTCCTTAAATTCTTCCAGCAGCATGTCGACCAGCTCAGGAAGACAGGAATAATCGGCCGAGCTGAGGCTCATGAGGGAGATTTCATCGTAGCCCGAATTGGCGACGATTTCCTTTGCCAGCTGCACGAGGCGCTGCGGCGACTTTTCCCGGACGGGACGGTACAGCATGCCGGCCTGGCAGAACCGGCAGCCGCGGCTGCAGCCGCGGAATAATTCGAGGACGGCCCGGTTGTGGACGATGTCGATATTCGGCACAAGGGGCTTCGTCGGGAAAAAAGCGTGCTCCATGTCGGCGACGACGCATTTTTCAATGTGTTCCTTCGCTTCCGGCTCCGTCGGCACGAGTCCCAGGAAATTCCCCTGCCCGTCATACTGGACATCGTAAAAGGCCGGCACGTAATTTCCCTGCTGTTGGGCCAGCTGCCTCAGCAGCCCCTTCTTGCCGCCGGGCTTGCCCTGCTCTTTCCAGGCGATAATCGTATCGGCCGTCAGCTGCGTCGACTCTTCCGATTCGCCGAGGAAGAAGACGTCGATGTAATCGGCCAGCGGCTCGGCATTGTAAGCGCAGGGGCCGCCGGCGGCGATAAGGGGCATGTCCTCTCCCCTGTCCTTGGAAAAGAGGGGAATACCGGCTAAATCGAGCATATTCAGGATATTGGTAAAGCTCATTTCATACTGGAGGGTAAAGCCGACCATGTCGAAATCGACGACGGGCGTCTTCGTTTCCAAGGAAAAGAGCGGATAGCCCTTCTGGCGCATGACCTCTTCCATGTCGGGCCACGGCGCGTAGACGCGCTCGGCCGCCACGTCGTCCCGCTCGTTGAGCAGGGCGTAGAGAATGCGCAGGCCTAAATGGCTCATGGCCACTTCGTACACATCGGGAAAACAATAGGCAACAGTCAGCTTTACGTCGTCGTGGTTCTTGACGACGCTGTTCCATTCGCCGCCGACGTAGCGGGCCGGCTTGCTGACCTTGCTGAGCAAAATCGGATCTATCGAAACAGTACGGGACACTGGATTTCCTCCTAATCGCTAAAAAATCATAGTCTGCTGATGCATGTACACGCTGAGCAAAATACCCAGGCCTACCATATTGGTCGTCAAGGCGCTGACGCCGTAGCTCATAAAGGGCAGCGGAATCCCCGTAACCGGCATGATGCCGCAGGTCATGCCGACGTTGACCAGAATCTGGAACGTCCACATGGAAATGACGCCTGTAGCCAAAAGCATGCCGAAGGGTTCCTTGCACTCTTTGGCAATCATGAGACCGCGATAAATGAGCACGAAATACAAAAACAGCAGAAATACGCAGCCTAAAAAGCCCAGTTCTTCGCCGATGACGGAAAAGATGAAGTCCGTATGGTTTTCCGGCAGGAAGTTCAGCTGGCTCTGGGAGCCCTGAAACAGGCCCTTGCCGAAAAGCATGCCCGAGCCGATGGCAATTTTAGACTGGATGATATGATAGCCCGCGCCGAAGGGGTCGGCGTTGGGGTCCAAAAATACGGTAATGCGGGCCTTCTGGTAATCCTTCAGGAAGTGCCAGCCAATAGGCGCCAGGATAACGCCGACGGCGGCGATATTGCGCAGCAGGGACAGCTTGATGCGCGATACAAATACCATTCCCAAACCGATGGCCAAAAAGACGAGGCTCGTCCCCAAGTCGGGCTGCTTCAATACGAGCAGGAAGGGGATGCCGATGAATAAGCCGACAGGCAGGACGCTGCGGAACGTATTGAGCTGGCCGACCCGTTCCGACAGCAGGGCCGCCGTGCAGACAATCATGATGATCTTGGCAAATTCCGACGGCTGCACCGTAATCGGCCCGATCTGAATCCATCGCTGGGCCCCTAAGGCCGACGTGCCGACAAACATGACGGCCAGCAGCATGAGCAGGTTGACGACGTACAAGGGCTTGGCGAAGCGCTTGAGCCGCGTGTAATCGTAGTGGCAGAAAAACAGGACCAGGGCTAAATTGATGATAAACCCTATGCCCTGGCGGATGACGAAATCGTAATTGATGATTCCTTTGTTAATGTGCGTGGCGCTGCCGATAATGCATAAGCTGACACCTATGATGAGGAAGCTTATGACGAGCAGCACTTTATCTAAATTTTTCCATTCTCTTTTCAACATATACGGAAACTCCTATCGGCGATAATGTCGCCAAGCTGCAGACTGGTCGCGCCGCCGCCGCAGGGACAGGCCCCTGGGCCGGCGAGGGATAGACTCGTCTGCCCCGTCTTCTTCTGGTTCTTCCTCAGGCCCGGCCGCCGTGCCGTTCAGAATAGCCGCCGCTTTCTGCAGCTCTGCTGCGGCCAGGGCCTTCATGCAGCCGAGAGATTCTTTTTCTTCCTCGTCAGCGACGGGCAAGCATTCTTTTTCCTCGACGCCTGCTCCTTCCGCCGTCGGCAGCAGGACCGTCAGGCTGCCTATGTCCGGAGCCGCCGCCCCTTCGACGTAAGCCGCCGTCTGAGCCAGGGCCTTTATAAAGGGGCTCTCCGCCGCATGCAGGAGGCAGCCCTCGTGGGCAGCCCGATGCACCGCCGGGTCGTGAGGCAGAATGCCGGCGACGGTTTCGGGATTTAACATCTGCAGCATATCCTGCACCGGCACGTAGCCGGGCACGCCGCTGTAAAAATTATTGAACAGCACGTCGTAATTGAAGCGCTTGCGCTTATTGCAAAACTGCATGACCCGGGCGGCGTCGCGCATAGACGACCACGTCGGCTCGACGACGAAGAAAATGCGGTCGGCAATAGCCGTGGCATCCTTGTAGGCCCGCCCTCGTCCGGGCGGACAGTCGATGAGGGTATAGTCATAATCTTTAGACAAGGTTTCAACGATATAATGATATGTCGGCGCATCGACCTTTTCCCACGTATGCTTCTGGCTGGCCGCTAAAAAGTCCAGCTTGCCGGCGACGGTCATGACGGCTTCGCCGGCGCGGCAGCGTCCCTTGATGACGTCGCCGATATCGTACAGGACATCGTCCTGCATGCCAAACATGAGGTCTAAGTTGCGCAGGCCCATATCGGCGTCGACGGCCAATACGGAATGGCCGCGGCGCTGCAGGGCGATAGCCAGGGAGGCCGTGACCAGCGTCTTGCCGACGCCGCCCTTACCTGAGGCGATAGCGATGATGGTTGACATGAGAACGACTCCTTTCTGTGCAATACGAAATTACGGCTCCTATTCTGCCGGCTTGGCATCCTGAGCCGCCGCTCCGTCGGCGTTTGCCTTCTTGTCCTTATCTTCGTCCTTCGGCACGCCGGCGGCGTACTTGCCGACGTGGAAAAATTCTTCCAGCATTTCTTTGACAATCGGCGCAGACGCGCTGGAACCATACCCGCCCTGTTCGACGAGAACGGCGATGACGATGCGCGGATGGTCGAAGGGCGCGTAAGCCACGAACCAGCCGTGGTCCTGACCGCTGTAGTTTTCAGCCGTGCCGGTCTTGCCGGCGACCTGGATGGGGAAATCGGCGAAGATATATCCCGCCGTCCCCTCTTCCGTAACGTTGCGCATGCCTTCGCGTATCAAATCGAGGGTCGACCGGGAAATGGACAGCGTGCCGATTTGCTCCGGCGCAAAAATCTTGTAAGGCGTGCCGTCGAGATTGTCTATGCGGCTTACCAAGAAGGGACGGTACTGGATGCCGCCGTTGGCCACTTCACTGACGATCATGGCCGCCTGAAGGGGCGTGACGAGCTGGAAGCCCTGGCCGATAGCCGAGTTGAACGTATCGCCCAGATACCAGTCTTCGTCAAAGGTATCCATCTTGTATTTCTCGCTGGCAATGAGGCCTGAAGACTCGCCGCGCAGGTCGATGCCCGTCTTCTTGCCCATGCCGAACATGGCCGCGTATTCCGCCAGCTTGTCGATGCCGACGCGCCGGCCCATTTCATAGAAATATACGTTGTCCGACTTGGACAAGGCTTCAGTAAAGTTAATCCAGCCCAAGGCTTCGCCGCCGGCGTTGCGCATGTCTACGAGCCAGTGGCGGCCGCTGTCGAAGATCAATTCGTCAGGCGTAACCTTTTTCAGCTCCAGGGCGGCGGCGCCGGTAATGATCTTAAAGGGCGAGCCCGGCGGATATTCGCCGGCGATGGCCCGGTTTTCCATGGGATGATAGGGATTGTCGTTGATCTGAGACCATTCGGCTTCCGTAATCCCCCGGGTAAACCAGTTCGGATTATACGACGGGCGGCTGGCCATAGCCAGCACAGCTCCCGTATTAGGGTCTAAGGCAACCATAGCAATGCCTGCCGTGCCGATGCCGTTGGCAATCTGGGCATCCATAGCCTTTTCTGCTGCCTGCTGCAGGTTCAGGTCGATAGTCAAATGGATGTTGTGGCCGGCTACGGGATTCTTTCGTTCCATTTCCTTGACCGGACTGCCCGTAGCGTCGACTTCGACCTGCCGGCCGCCGTCCTTGCCGCGGAGCAGGTCGTCGTAGTACGCTTCCAGACCAGCCCGGCCGATCTGGGTGATATTGGACACGCCCTCCTGTCCTTCGAGACGCTTCTGGTCGTCCTCGTCTATCTGTCCGACGTAGCCGAAAATCTGAGCGGCCATTTCGTTGTACGGATAGTAGCGGATAGGCTGGACGTCGATGGAAATCCCCGGCAGCTCGTTGCGCCGTTCTTCAATTTTAGTGACAATATCCTGAGTCAGGTCGTTGGCCAGGACCGTCGGGATATAGGAGCTCTTTACTTTTTCTATTTTTTCCTGCAGCTTAGCTTCCGGGATATTCAGCAGCTGCGACAATTCGCTCAGCTCCGCGTCGGACATGCCGTCCTTTGTCGGCACGTAGGTCACCATGAAGCTGGGCCGCGAGCCGACGAGAATCTGGCCGTTGCGGTCGTACATGACGCCGCGCATGGCCGCGATGGGGACGGCCCGCAGCCGGTTCCCTTCGGCCAGAGAGTGATAATACTCCCCTTCTACGAGCTGCAAATAGGCCAGCCGGCAGACCAGTATGGCGAAGATAGCGATGATGACCCAATACAAATACCGGAAGCGGCCGTCATCGCTCTTTTTTTTCATTAACGCTTCAAGCATCTGCGCGTTCCTCCATCTACCAACGATATCCCATGTGGCCGTAGTACAACTCGTCGCGGCGCAGCCGCCAGACGACGCGGTCTACCGGCAGGGCCAGTATGCCGTGGTATGCCAGCATGGGAATACTGAATTCAAACAAATAGGACGCCCCGTTGATGAACTGGCCGGAAATAAACAGGACGGCGCAGGTCAGAATCAGACAGCACTCCGTCGCTCCCAGGACGACGAGCTCCGTCAGAATCCACTGGTCCTTGTCGATGCCGCGGCCTATGTAGCTGCAGGCAAAGGCGATGACGAGATACGGCAGCAGGTGGACGCCCAAGAAATTGCCAATCACCACATCCTGGCAGATGCCGCCTATCAGGGCCGTAACGACGCCGACGCGCTGGCCGTGATGAAGGGCTATAAGGACGACGAAGAGAAACACGAGGTTCGGCTGGGTAATGCCGTCGCATAAAAACGGCAGGACGGAGCTTTGCAGGATGAAGACGATAAACGCCGTCATGAGGCAACTCAGCTTTTTCATAAGGCTGCCGCTCCTTTGATTCCTTCTACTTTATCGCGGTTCGTCTGGGGAACGAGCTTCGGCGCGACGCCGGGCTTGTCGTACGAACCGGTATCAGATGATTTCAAGATAACGAATACTTCTTCCAGTTTGGAAAAATCGACGCTGGGACGAATGACGGCGTATTTGACGAAATCGTTGTCGTTCTGGTGAATCGACACGATGGTGCCAATATACAATCCCTTGGGATAAATGGAGCCGAAGCCCGACGTGACGAGGGTATCGCCTTCGAGAATATCCGCGTCTTTGGCGATATTGACAAACTGCGGTTCCGACGGCACGTTGCCGTTGCCGCGGACGACAGACGATACGCGCGATTCAGGCCGCTGTACGATAGCGCCGATGCTGGTGCGCGGGTCCGTCAGGAGCTGGACGCGGGCCGAATGGGGATAGGCCTCGCTGATGAAGCCGACGACGCCGCTCGGCGTAATGACGGGCATGTCCTTGGCTACGCCTTCATTCGTGCCGGCGTCGATGATCATCGTGTTGCTCCACGTACCGTAATCACGGGAAATGACGACTGCGGCAACCATCTGGTATTGGCCGTGGGATGCGCGGAAGTCGAGGAGCTGACGCAGGCGGTCGTTTTCGGCCACCAGCTCGTCGTAGTCGACAGTGCGGCTCTTGAGCTCGGCGTTTTCCCGTTCCAGCGCTTCCCATTCAATGCGGTTTTTTAAACTAATATCGACGATGTGAAAAGCCGACGCCAAGGAATTCATGATACGGCTCGCCCCGTATTCAAAGGGGGCCGCAGCCATCTGTAGCGGCTTGGCTACGAAGGGCAGCGATTCGCGCTGCCGCCAGGCCCAGCCGACGACGGCGATGAGGACAAAGAGTATCAGCACGATGACGACGCTTTTTTTACCTAACGAAAACAATTTTAAAATCTCCTCCTATAAATGCGCTGCGCTCCTTCAATGACCGGGGCCAGCTTTTCCCGTTCCGCCACGGCGACGCCGATGCCCCGGACGACGGCCAGCTCCGGATCAGCAGCCAGGACGACGGGCACGCCCAGTTCCTGAGAAAAGAGCTGTTCCATGCCCTTGAGCTTGGCGCCGCCGCCGGTCAGCACGACGCCGTGCTCCATAATATCGGCCGACAACTCCGGCGGCGTTTCCTGAAGGGCCGACCGCACCAAGTCGAGTATTTTCATGAGGGGCCTGCCGATGACCTGATAGAGCTCGCTGGCCTGGACGGCGCATTCCTTCTGCAGTCCGTCGTCGAGGCCCCGGCCTGTGAAGTAATAGCCCCGGTCTTCCAGAGGCAGTACAGCCGAGCCGTTGGTAATCTTCATCTCTTCAATGGTCATGTCGTCGGTGACGATATCGTATTGGCCGCGCAGGTAATCTTTAATCGCTTCATTGAAATCGAGGCTGCCCAGGTGAATGGACTTGGACACGACGATGCCGCCCAAGGAAAGGATAGCCACATTCGTCGTGCCGCCGCCGATGTTAACGACCATGTTGCCTACGGGATCGTATACGGGCATGTTGACGCCCATGGCCGCGGCAACGGCCGTGTCGACGAGG
Source organism: Megasphaera sp. SW808 (assembly GCF_012027795.1). Taxonomy (NCBI): domain Bacteria; kingdom Bacillati; phylum Bacillota; class Negativicutes; order Veillonellales; family Veillonellaceae; genus Megasphaera; species Megasphaera sp. SW808. The sequence continues at coordinate 38,805 of NZ_SJOT01000011.1, read as the reverse complement.
TAGGCTTCCTTGGCTCCGGCCTGATAGACGGCTTCCATGACGGCCCTCTTTTCGACGTTGGACGCCGCAGCCGGCACGCCGACCATGATGCGCAGGCGCTGGACGCTGCGGACGCATTTGCTGAGGATATAGCCCAGCATCGTCCGCGTCACGCCGTAGTCGGCGACGACGCCGTTCAGCAGGGGCCGATGGATCTTCACCGTTTCCGGCGACTTCGACAGCATGCTTTCCGCCCCGTTGCCGATGGCTACGAGCTTGCGGTTCCGCTCGTCCGTCGCCACGATGGAAGGCTCGGAAAAGACGACGCCCCGCCCTTCTACGTAGACCTGGGTCGTGCACGTTCCCAAGTCAATACCTATATTTTTAGTTAATGGAGAAAAAATCGAAGCCATGCCAAAACCCTTTCCTATACTATGTAATCATCTTCATATTTTAGCACACCAAGGCGATTTTCGCACTATATTTTCATCAAAATCACCGACGGCTGCGCAGGCTAAAACAAAGGCGGCGTCGAAAGCCTTCCCTCTGCCGGGTCCGGTTTCAGCGCCGCGCCGCGTCTTATTCTTCCGTATCTTCTTTTAAGTACGTCCAGCCTTCTTGCTGGTAGATCTTCTGTTCCTTCATGAGATGGCCCAGAGCCCGCTTGAATGCAGCCTTGCTCAGGCCGAACTTTGTCTTGATGACCGCCGGCGCCGTCTTGTCGCCGTATGGCATCTTTCCCTTCCGCTGCTTAAGGAAGGCCAGGATTTTTTCGCTGTCCGGGTTGATGGCGTTTTCCTTGGTCTGGCGCAGGGAAATGTTGATGCGGCCGTCTTCGCGCAAGTACGTGATGCGCCCCTTGACCATCTGGCCGATGAGGATGGGGCCGCTGAATTCGCTGCGGTGCAGAAAGGCGATCCACCGTTCCCGCGTCATGAGGTAGGCTCCCTGGTCGGTCATGTTGTAGACCGCCCCTTCGACCCAGTCGCCGACCTTGGCGTCCGTCGCCGCCCTGGAGGCCCGGCGCATTTCGTCTTCTACTTCCATCGATACGGCCAGGCGATGGGACTTGTCTTCATACAGCTTGACCCATACGTATTCCCCTTCCTTGGGGCGTCCCTTCATTTCGGCAAAGGGCATGAAGATACCTCGTTCCGTACCGACGTCGACGAAGGCGCCGAAGCGCGTCGTGTTGATGACCGGCGCATAGCCGATCTGGCCGACCTTGATTTTCGGCAGGCGCATACTGGCCGTCAGGCGGCCCGACGGGTCATGATACAAGAAGACCGTAACCTTGTCGCCGACATGGACCTCTTCGGTCTGCTGATTTTTATGGAGCAGTATGTCGTCGTTCGTATTGCCCGTGCCGCCGTTTAAAAATACGCCCATGTCGCTGGCGCGCAATACTTCCAGCGTGGCGATGCTGTTTTCCTGCAGTACCTGCATCTTACTCACCTTCGAACGGAATCCGTTCGGCGTCGCACCACAAGTTTTCCAAATCATAGTAGCTGCGGTCCTGTTCGACAAATACGTGAGCCACGACTTCGCCGGCGTCGATGAGTATCCACTTACCTTCTCGGTAGCCTTCGACGTGGCGCACGTCGTAGCCGTGCTTTTCCATTTCTTCTTCAATGTTGTCGGCAATGCTCTGGGCCTGCTTGTTGTTGCGGGCGCTGCAGATGACGAAGTAATCGGCCATCATGGACGACTGTTCCATGTCGAGGATGACGATGTTCCAGCTCTTTTTGTCGCTGGCAGCCTGGGCCGCAATTTCATAGCTTTTCAGTTCTCTTTCTTCTTTCGTTGTCTTTATAGTAATTGGCATTCTGTGTTCTCCTTCTCTGACTCTGCCTTACGGCGTGTTGCTGGGCGGTTCGGGCGCCGGCGCGATGGCGTTGTTCGTCGCGCCGATGATCTTCTGCCCTTCTACGGGGTCGTAGCTCCACAGCGTCTTGCCGCCTGTCGCCCCGTCGTTGGTATTTTCGCCGGGCAAAATATAAAAATGAATGTCTTCAGCCGGCACGTGGCGGAAGCTGAAGGCCAGGGCCGCTATATCCTTCGCGGAAATATTCGAATCTACATTGTTCCAGAAGCGGTATAAAAACAGCATGTTGGAAATACCGAAGCGCTGCTGCCGGTCGGCGTAAAACAGCTTGACCAGCCGTTCCTGCCGCTGGGTTCGCGACAGGTAGCCGTCTTCGTCGATGTAGCGCATGTAACCCGCCGCTTCCTGCCCTGTCAGTGTCTGATACCCCTGGAACAGGTTGATATCCGTCGCGCCCGTTTCGTCGGCGTGGTACATGTTTTCTTCCACATACATGGGCAGGCCGCCGCTCATGTCAATCATCTTCACGAAGGTATCTTCAGAAAATTCGACATAAAAAGGAACGGGAATGTGGAACATATCTTCCACGACGGCCTGAACGAGCGTCCGGCCGCCTTCAGTATACACGTCCTGAAGCTCCTGAATCCCCTTTTCCTTGCGGCCTTCAATCTTCGTATTGTCCGGCAGCATGATGAAATCGATGTGCTTCTTTTCCTTATTGACCGCCGCCAGGCCGACGAAGTTGACCTGCTGCGGCGTGTTGCCGTCGCGGCCGATGACCAGTACGTACAGTGGCGTATCGGGGCTGATCTGCTCAAAGGAGCCTGACGCGCCGTTCTGCACGGCGTCGAGGCGATTCTGAAACTGCTCGGCCCGGGACGTCTGGTAGTGCCGCCACGCCGTCACGGACAAGAGCAGGACGGCTGCGACGGCGACGATGCCCGCCAGCAGGTGCAGCAGCTTTTTGCGCCGCTCCCGTTCGCCCGGCATGGCATGCTTTTTCTTCGGACGGTGAAACCATTTCTTCTTATCCATGATGGGTCCGATCCTTCTTCATCGACAAAATATGGGCATTCCGATTGGTCACCGTGCCGACGTAAATCGTCTTGCCCTGCTCTAATAGATGAAATATGGTCGAATCGTAGCCGGCCAGCACGGCTTTATCCAGGTCTTCCGCAGCCAGGCGGCGCAGCTTGTCCACGCCGTCGAAATCGCGGTTGACCTCGATATAATCGGCCATAAAAATAATTTTTTCCAAGAGGCTCATATGCTCGGCCCCCGTCGTATGATGGGCCAGGGACGCCAGGAGGTCAGCGTCGTCAATGCCGTACTGCTCCCGGGCTATGGTCACGGCGGCGTAGCCGTGAAGCAGACTGCCGATAGAGACGATCGTATCGGGCAAGGTGCTGCCGAAGCTCCGCCAGGCCAGCTTCTGCATAGCCGGCAGGTCCATCTGCTTGGCCGCGTCGTGCAGCAGGCCGGCGACCTCGGCCTGATCGACGTCGCCGCCGTACTTCTCGGCCAGCTGGCGCGCCGCCTGGGCTACGCCCAGCACGTGCTGGTACCGGTGCGGGCTCAGCGTCTCTTTTAAATGTTCTTTAATGGTTGTCTTGAGTTCTTCGCTGTACATTGATATACTCCATGTTTTTCGATATATTCTATAACGACTTTGGGCATCATGTATCGGACGGACAGTCCGCTGCGTATACGGTGCCGCAGTTCAGTCGAAGAGATTTGCATAGTCGGCACGGTCAGCTTTAAAATGTGCTTTCCCAGCTCGCCGAAATGCTCGACGACCTGGCCGATGGACTGCGTGCCGTCAGGCCGCGTCGCGCCGACAAACTGGCACAGCGAGAGGATTTCCTCCGGCTTGTACCACTGCGGCAGATCCTGTATCGTATCGGTTCCCGATATGAAATACAAAATATACGACGGGCCGTAAAATTCCTTTAAAAACCGCAGCGTATCGATGGTGTACGACCGTCCCTTGCGGCGTATTTCTAAATCGCTGACGGCAAAATAGGGATTATCGGCCGTCGCCAGCCTGGTCATGGCCAGGCGCTGTTCCGCCGTCGCGCCGTCTATATTTTTATTGGGCGTTATGTACGAAGGGATGAACAACACCCTGTCGAGATGAAAGGTCTGCCGCGCTTCTTCGGCAATCATCAGGTGTCCCAGATGAATGGGATTAAAAGTTCCCCCCATGATCCCCAGCCTAGTGATTTCCATGGTACAGATAAATTCCTCCCCACACCAGCGCCAGCGTCAGGCCGTATAACAACAGCCAGATGGCGTAGTGCTTGTATTCGTAGCGAGTCTTCGGCGCTGACAGGTACTGCCGCAGCGTCCGCATGTAGGCCTGCACGACGCGCTTCATTACCGGATCTGGCCCTGACCGCGGACGACGTATTTATAAGATACGAGGGCTTCCAGCCCCATGGGGCCGCGGACGTGCAGCTTCTGCGTGCTGATGCCGATTTCCGCGCCGAAGCCGAATTCAAAGCCGTCGGTAAACCGCGTCGATGCGTTGACATACACTGCCGCCGAATCGACGCTGCGCAGAAAGGCTTCGGCCGTTTCCGGATTGTCCGTCACGATGGCTTCGGAATGATGCGTACTGTAGCGGCGGATGTGCTCCAGCGCTTCGTCCAGGGACGACACGGTCCGGATAGACATGACGAGGGCGTTGTATTCCGTTTCCCAGTCGGCTTCTTCTGCGGCGAGGACGGCGCTGTCGACGCTGCGCGCCAAGTCGTCGCCGCGCATTTCGACGCAGTCCTGCTTCATGACCGGCACGAGCTTTTTCATCAGCGGGGCCAATACGCTTTCATGAACCAGCAGCGTTTCCATGGCGTTGCACGTAGACGGCCGGGACACCTTGGCGTTTTCGATGATGCGGACGGCCATGTCCAGGTCGGCGTCCTTGTCGACGTAGACGTGGCAGACGCCGCTTCCCGTTTCGACGCAGGGAACCGTCGCCGTTTCGACGACCATGCGGATGAGGCCGGCTCCGCCGCGGGGAATGGCCAGATCTATGTACTGACGCAGGGTCAGCAGTTCCTTTACCAAGGCCCGGTCCGTATTTTCCAGCAGTCCTACGACGTCGGGATTGAGGTCCGCCGCTTTGAGAGCCTCCTTGATAACGGCGACCAAAGCCGTGTTGGAATGAATGGCCTCGCTGCCGCCGCGGAGGACGCAGGCGTTGCCCGACTTGATGCACAGGGCCGCGGCGTCGACGGTGACGTTGGGCCGCGATTCGTAAATGATGGCGATGACGCCCAAGGGCACCGTCACCTTGCAGATATGCAGCCCGTTGGGCCGGTCCCATTCTGCCAGACAGCGGCCGACCGGGTCGGGAAGCTCGATGACCTGGCGCACGCCGGCAGCCATATCGTGAATCCGCTGTTCTGTAAGCTTCAAACGATCCAGCATGGCTTCGCTCATGCCGTTGTTCCGTGCCGCGGCAATATCAAGATGATTGGCTTCTATAATATAGGCGGCCTGCCGTTCCAGCTCGTCGGCTAAATACGCCAGGGCTTTGTTTTTCGTATCCGTACCGACCAGGGCCAGCTCCTGGGCCCCGGCCTTAGCCGCTCTGGCTTTGACTAATACTTCTGATTCCATAGCAATCCCTCCTCACTGCATGACGACGAGGTTGTCGCGGTGAATGACTTCTTCATATACGCCTTCGTGGCCGAGAATCTTGGTGATGTCGTCGGTCTTATGGCGCTTGATGGCTTCGACGCTTTCGCTGTTGTAGTTGACGATGCCCTTGGCAATGACGAGGCCTTCGTACATGACGTTGACGATGTCTCCTTCGTGGAACTCACCCTCTACAGCAGCGATGCCTACGGGCAGCAGGCTGGAGCCGTGCTCGACGAGGGCGTTGCGGCAGCCGCCGTCTACGATAAGGCTGCCCCGGGCCTTGCCTCCCGACAGGAGCCAGCGCTTTTTCGTATGCAGGTTCGAATCCTTGGCCGTAAACCAAGTGCCGACGTCCTCGCCCTGGCAGATGCGGCGCAGGACGCCGTCTTCGCTGCCCGAGGCGATGACCATGTCGACGCCCGACGAGGTGGCGATGGATGCGGCCTGTATCTTCGTGTACATGCCGCCCGTGCCGATAGACGAGCCGGCTCCGCCGGCAATATCGTAAACGTGCTTGTCTACCTCCGTCACGACGGGAATGATGCGGGCCTCGGGATGGGTCTGCGGATTGGCCGTATACAAGCCGTCTACGTCGGAGAGGATGATAAGCAAATCGGCTTCGATGAAATTGCTAACCATAGCCGACAAGGTATCGTTGTCGCCGATTTTAAACTCATCGATAGCTACGACATCGTTTTCGTTGATGATGGGGATGACGCCCATCTGCAGCATCGTCAGCAAGGTATTGCGAGAATTCATAAATTTCTTACGGTCCTGGGCATCCATGCGCGTCAGCAGTACCTGACCGACGTTCTGCCCGTATTCGCGGAACATCTTTTCATAAGTATGCATGAGGACGCCCTGCCCAACGGCGGCGACGGCCTGCTTTTCGCGGATCGTCTTGGGCCGCGCCGACAGCCCCAGCGGCCCCATGCCGGCGCTGACGGCGCCTGACGACACGAGGACCATTTCCTTCCCCTGATTTGCCAAATCGGCGATTTCCATTGCCAGCCGCTCGATGCGGTGGTAGTTGAGCTTTCCCGTCTCGTGGGTCAGGGTGCTCGACCCTACCTTGACGACAATGCGATTTTTCTTTTGCAGCAATTCCCGGTTACCGGCCATGTTATCCCAACCTTACATCGTAATAAAATCGAAGTGTGATTTTTCGTCTTTTTTCTTGAACAATACGCCGTAGTGGCCGATGACCTGCACCAGCTCGGCGCCCAGCATATCGGCCAGGTCTTCCATCGTCTCCCGCGTGTCCAGATTGGCGTTGTTCAGGACGTGGGCTTTGATGAGCTCCCGCGCCGTAATGGCCGCTCTGGCGCTGTCGATGACGGCGTCGCTCAGCCCTTCCTTGCCGATCTGCACGACCGACGGCATGAGACTGGCCATAGCTTTTAATTTTTTCTTATCTTTATTGTTCACTCTCGTTGCTCCTTTTATTCGTGATATTCAAATTCCATTTCGCAGATGCGGACGGTATTGCCGTCGCAAATGCCCTTTTCCTTCAGCAGCTTATCCAGCTCCATGTAGCGCCAGATACGCTGGAAACGGCGCAGGGACTGGTCGTCGTCGAAGTTCGTCATGGCTACGAGGTTTTCAATGCGGGGCCCTGTAATGACGAAGGCTCCGTCGTCGGCCCGCTTGACTTCGAAGTCCGGCTTATCCTGAGCCTTGTAGACGACTTCTTCGGCGATTTCTTCCGGCTCTTCGACATACGTTTCCAGCAGATCCCACAGCCGTTCGAGAAGGACTTCCAGCCCTTCGCCAGTCATGGCGCAGATAGGGTATACTTCCTGTCCCCGTTCGTCCATATAGGCCTGCAGCCGTTCCAGATTGTCCGAATCGCCGAGCATGTCGATTTTATTCGCCGCAATGATCTGCTTTTTCCGCGACAGCTTTTCACTGTATTTGCGCAGCTCTTCGTTGATCTTTTCGTAATCCTCGATGGGGTCGCGGCCTTCCATGCCCGACACGTCGAGGACGTGGACCAGTATCTTCGTCCGCTCGATGTGGCGGAGGAAATCGTGGCCCAGGCCTACGCCTTCGCTGGCTCCTTCAATGAGGCCGGGAATGTCGGCCATGACGAAGCTGCGGTGGTCGCTCAGGTCGACGACGCCGAGAATGGGGTTAAGCGTCGTAAAGTGATAGGCCGCTACTTCCGGCTGAGCCGCCGATACCTTGCGCAGGATACTCGACTTGCCGACGCTGGGATAGCCTAACAGGCCGATGTCGGCCAATACCTTCAGTTCCAGGCGGAGCCACCGTTCTTCGCCCGGTTCGCCCCGTTCGGCAAAGGTCGGCGTGCGGTTGGAGCTGGAACGGAAATGCCAGTTGCCCCGGCCGCCGCGGCCGCCTTTGGCTACGATGGCCTGCTGGCCGTCATGGCTCAGGTCGGCAATGATCTGACCCGATTCTTCGTCTTTTACGATCGTCCCCAAGGGAACCGTAATGAGCAGGTCTTCGGCGTTGCGGCCGTAGCAGTTCGCCCCCTGACCCTTGCCGCCAGGCTTGGCCTTGAACAGGCGGCGGAAGCGGAAGTCGACGAGGGTGTTGACATTGCGGTCGGCTACGAGGACGACGTTGCCGCCGTGACCGCCGTCGCCGCCGTCAGGACCGCCCTTGGGGACAAATTTTTCGCGGCGGAAGCTGCTCATGCCGTCGCCGCCTTTTCCGGACTGTACAAAAATTCTGGCTCTATCGATAAACATATTTCACCTCATTGAATACGAAATGTCTGAAAAGGACGCTATATACAGAAAGAGACACAGCATACATATACCATGTCTCCTGTCTATCTGTCCTGCTATATACACTTAAAAAGGTACTGTTCAAATTTTAAAGCAAAACGGCTCGTCTGTAAAGTCATTTTGCGCAAGAAATTCAATTCGTTTACGGCTTCTGCAATAGTTCCATCGCTTTTTCCAGCTGATAGTCGACGGGATCGTTCGGCTGCAGGGGCACGATGACGTCGGGCTCGATGCCCTTGCCTTCGACTTCCCGCCCCTTCGTCGTCCGATACTTGGCTACAGTAACCTTTACGGCGTCGTCCTTCGTAACGGGATAGACGCCCTGGACGGTTCCCTTGCCGAAGGTGCGGACGCCGACGATGGGTCCCAGCTGCAGGTCCTGCACGTCGCCGGCGACGATTTCCGACGCGCTGGCTGAATTTTCATTGACCAGCACGACGAGGGGAATGACCTCGTCCGTCCCGTCGGCGACGAACTGCTCTTCCTGGCCGTCGCTGCTCGTATAGGACACGATGACGCTGTTCTTCGGCACGAAGTTGCTGGCTACCAGCGTCGCCTGGTCGACCAGCCCGCCGGGATTGTTGCGCAGGTCGAGGATCATCTTTTTCATGCCCTGAGCCCGCAGGGACTGATAGGCTTCGGTAAATTCCCGTCCCGTGTCCTCGCTGAACAAGGCGATGCGGACGTAGCCGATATCCGTCCCTTCGATCATCTCGCCGGCTGTCGTCTGCATGTGGATATTGCGGCGTATCAAGGTCATGTCCCTGTCGGCGCCGTCGCGGCGAATCGTCAGGACGACGGACGTATTTTCCGGGCCGCGGATGGACAGGGATACGTCTTCCAGTTCCATCCCCGCCGTCGGCTGGCCGTCGATAGCCATGATGACGTCGCCCCGCTGCAGCCCCGCCTCGCTGGCCGGACTGCCGTCGATGACGCCGGCAATAAACACGCCCTCGTCGGCCTTACTGATGTACACGCCGATGCCGGCATAGGAGCCAGTCATCTGCTCCGTAAACATCTTGAATTCGTCGCCGGTCAAATACGTCGAATGCTTGTCGCCCAGAGTGTCTACGACGCCCTTCATGGCCCCGTCGAGCAGGGCCTTCTTGTCGATGTCGCCGGCATAATGGTCCTCTACGACGGCAATGGTGCGGAAGAATTTAAAAATTCCCATATAATCGCCCGTCAGTTCGTACGACAAGGCAGCCAGCAAAAGCAGGACCGAGGCGACGACCGTCGTAATCCACTGGAAAAAGGGCCTTGCTTCTTGAAAAAAACGCTTTATAGACTCTTTCATCACAACGCCGCCTTATAAGTAGGCCATGGGGTCTACAGGGTCCCCGTTGGAACGCACTTCAAAGTGAACGTGCGGCCCCGTCGAATTGCCCGTCGAGCCGGCATAGGCGATGGTCTGCCCTTTAGAGACAGACTGGCCGGCCGATACGGCCAGGGATTCGTTGTGGCCGTACAAGGTTGACAGGCCGTTGCCGTGATCGATGATAACGGCGTAGCCGTAGCCGCTGATCCAGCCGGCTTCCACGACGTAGCCGCTGTCGGCCGCCGCAACAGGCGTGCCGTAATCGACGCCGATATCCATGCCGCTGTGATAAATAGTCGAGCCGAAAATAGGATGGACGCGGTAGCCGTATTCGGACGTAATGACGCCGTTGACCGGCCACATCATAGCGCCGGATCCGCTGACGGGCTGATAGCTCGTGTATCCGCCTCCTCCCGACGACTGCTGGGCCGCCGCGGCCGCTGCCGCTGCCGCCCGTTCGGCCGCGCGCTGGCGGAGCATTTCGCCGATGGCTGCTGAAGACGCTTCCAATTCGCGGTACGCCGCTTCTGCCGTGGCCTTATCGTTTTCAGCCTGATACAGAATAGCTTGCTGTTCCTTCTTATGTTCTTCAATTTCAGCCTTCTTCTGTTCCGCTTCGGCCTTCAGCTGTACCTGATGCTGCCGTTCCGCTTCCAGTTCCTGCCGGGCCTGATGGATGATATCCCGCTGTTCCCGAATGGACGAAATCAGCTCCATGTCGGCGGCGACGACTCGGCGCAGCAGTTCGACGCGGTTGGCAAAGTCATTGAAGTCCTTGGCTCCCAAAATGACGTCGAGATAATTGAGCTGGCCGTGCATATAAATATCGCGGATGCGGACGCTGAACACGTCGAGGCGCTTGTCGAGCTTAGCCTGTTCGGCCGCCAGCCGGGCTTCCGTATCCCTGATTTTGGCTTCCGTCTGGGCCAGCTGGTCGGAAATCGACTTGTATTCCGCTTCGGCGGCGTCGAGGTTTTCCTGGATGACCCGCAGCTTTTCAAAGACGCTGCCGATGACCGCTTCGGCTTCATTCTTCTTTTGTTCCTGTTCCGCCATCTGCTGCTGCACGTCGGCCAGCTGGTTCTGCAAATCCTCGTCTTCGGCGAAGGACGCGAAGCACGGGCTCAGCAAGGCCGATATGACCATGGCGGCTACGTATTTTTTCTGTTTCGTAAACGTAACCATACCTTACACCTTCATATACCGCTTCAACGAAATCGTACTGCCGATAGCCCCGATGACCATGCTGATGAGCAGGAGGACGCCCCCCATTTGATACATGAAGGGGTACATGCCGACCATGGGCAGGAACGCCAGAGTACGGTGAATCGTCACCGTAATGAATTCATAGAACTGCAGCAGGGCCAGGTCGGCGATGACGCCGCCGATAAAGCCCAGGAACAGGCCTTCCAGCAGGAAGGGCCAGCGGATAAACCAGTTCGTCGCGCCGACGTATTTCATGATGCCGATTTCCTTGCGGCGGGCAAATACGGTCAGGCGAATCGTATTGGAAATGATGAACAGCGTCGCAAAGGTCAAGAGAATGATCAAGGCGATGCCGCCCCAGCGGACGACGGCCGTAATCTGAAACAGCTGCTCGATGATTTCCTGGCCGTAATGGGAGCTTTCGACTTCCGGATATTCAGCGACAATAGCCGCCGTCTTTTTAACGGCTTCCGGATTGGTGAAGGTCAGCTCGTACGAGCTGGGCAGAGGGTTCTTCCCTTCCAGAGCGTTCAGGATGCCCGGCTGGTCCTTCATCCGTTCCTTCAGCTTTTCCATGGCCTGATCTTTATTGGTAAAGCTGAGTTCCTTGACATCAGGCAGAGCTTTCAGCCGGCGGCCGACGCTCATGACCTGGTCCGTCGTCAAGTCGTCCTTTAAATAGATGCTGATCTGCACCTGGCTCTCCAGATTTTCTGCAAAGTGATCCAAATTGGCGACGATAATCGTAAATACACCTAAGATGAAAAAGGACAAGGCGACCGTCGCAATGGACGCGATGGTCATGAAGCTGTTGCGCCAAAAAGACTTGACCGCTTCGGACACGAAGTAGCGCATCGTTCTAATCTTCATCGCCGTATCCTCCCTTCTGTTCGTCGCGGACTACTTTGCCGTCGACGATTTCGATGACCCGCTTGTTCATCAAGTCGACCATCTGCTTATCATGAGTAACCATGAGGACTGTCGTGCCCATATGGTTGATTTTCTTAAACGTTTCCATAATGTCCCTAGACGTGTCCGGGTCCAGGTTGCCCGTCGGTTCGTCGGCAATGAGCAGCAGGGGGCGGTTTACGATTGCCCGGGCGATAGCCACGCGCTGCTGCTCGCCGCCGCTCAGATTCTGCGGCAGGTCGTCGGCCTTGCTCAGCAAGCCGACCAAGTCTAGGACCGTCCGCACCCGCTCTTTAATGACCTTGCGCGGCGATTCGATAACTTCCATGGCGAAGGCCACGTTTTCCGCAGCCGTCTTATTGGGCAGGAGGCGGAAATCCTGGAAGACGATCCCCATTTTGCGCCGCAGATAAGGCACGCGGCTCTTAGGCAGCTTATTGACCTCTATCCCGTCGACGAAGACCGAGCCCTGGCTGGGCAGTTCTTCGTGGGACAGCATCTTGATAAACGTCGATTTGCCGGCGCCGCTGGCGCCGACGACAAATACAAATTCGCCCTTGCCAATGTGCAGCGACACATGGCTCAAGGCTACGGAACCATTTTCATATACTTTTGATACGTCTTTGAAATCAATCATGGGAAACCTCTTTCCAAGTATCTATGCAAACTGCGGCCCTAACGGCCGTCCGTATTTCGGGTCTTCAGACGGGCCCGCAGGCTGTCTTTTCCTTCGATAATCCGCAGGGCCAAATAAGCGTTGCGCAGCGACTGGCGGCGCAGGTGATTAAGCCGCGCCTTCACGTCCGGCGCAATGCCTCCGGCAGCCAGCTTCTTCGTTACGTCGGCGACGAGATCCTCAGCGGCGACCGTCTCGACGGTGCCGCAGAGCTCTTCTCCGATGAGCTGGATAAAGCTGTCTATCTTCGGGTCGTAGGAAATAGCCGTCACGGGCACCTCCATGAGGGAAGCGAACACCAGGGCGTGCAGGCGGTTGGCAATGACGGCGTCCATGCAGCCGATGAGGGACATGAATTCCACCGTATTATAGCCTTCCCGCAGGACGACGGCTTCCGTTTCCATCATGGCGGCAATATCCTCGCCGGCCTTGACGTCGGCGGGATACTGCATGGGAATGAAGATGATGCGGGCGTCCAGACGGCGCTGCAGCTCGTCGGCGGCCTTGGCAATTTCTTCTTTGTACCCCGTCATCCCTTGCCAGTCGCGGACGGCGATGCCGACGCGGGTCCGGATGCCTGTGACACCGGCTTTTTTCAGCAAGTAAAAGCCGATTTTTTTATCGACGGGATGCATGGAAAGGACGGCGTCGGCCGTGACGTGAACCGGCGGAACCGTCACGCCCAACGCCTCCAGCTCCCGCTTCGATTCGCTGTCGCGGACGCCGATGACCGTCGCCTGCTGCAGCACCTGCCGCACGGCCTGCCGGGCCTTCTCGCCCCGCACGGGACCTATGCCCTGGGCATAAAGCATGACGGGCTTATGGAAAAACAAAGCGATGCGCATGACCAGCAGATAATAGTAGAGGCTGCGCGTGCTGGTCACGTCCTGGAGCAGGCTGCCGCCGCCGCTAATAAGAATATCACAGCGGCGAATAGCCGCTGCGATAGCTAAAAAGTTCATGCGGTGAACTGTATGTACGTTGTGATGTTTCCGGGTCATCTGGCAGTTGCCCGTAATGACCGTGATCTCCACGTGGGGCATGATGTCTCGCAGGGAGCCGATAATAGCCGACAGCATGGCCTCGTCGCCGGCGTTGGCAAATCCGTAATAGCCGGAAATAACGACCTTACTCACGGGGCTTCACCCGCTTTCCCAGCCAATTCGTAATGTACTCGAGGAAGGCGACGCCGCAGACGCCGATGATGCCTAAGGGCAGGCCCAGCAGCCAGCCGTCGATGCCCCGGATAAAGGACATGAGGAAGGGCGTGCGGATGTGGGCGAACGTTTCGACCATAGAGCCGACGCCTATCGTCGCAGCCAGCACCAACAGGAAATGCAGTATCTGCGGCCATTTGCGGTACATGGCGGCGACCATGAGGAAGAAGGCCGGATGGCCGACGAGAAATTCCTTTTCCCGCGGACGGGCGTACATGGCATTTTCCAGAAACCGGCGCAGCGCCACTTCAAAATCAGGCACGGGAACGCCTGCCGTATGGCCGCTCCGCCCGACGAAAATGAAAGCTACCATAGCCAGCATGCCCAACAGGATGAGCGTCCCCATCTTGATGGGAATATTGAGGAAGTCCTTCGCAAAAGCCGCAAAATCCTGCGGCGAGGCGATCGTCCGGCCCCACAGGGGGAAGCGGAGCAAATAGCCTGCGGCTACCAATAGGATGGGCAGCACGAAGGTCAGCTTGACGCCGCGGTAAAAATCAAATTCCATAAAGAAACGGATATTGCCAAGCATGGCCGCAATATACAAGCCGCCGATCATGGCGATGGCCACGGCGCAGGTCAGGCCGACGGCGCCGTCGCGGACGACTCGTCCGTACCCCAGGGGCGCGTCTATCGGCTTCTTTCTCCACCAATCCAGCAGGAGGAGCATAGCCGCTGTCGGCGACGCGACAGCACAGCCGATAGCCATGAGCTGCAGGAACAGGGCGCTATGAAACAGAGCCGTTCCCCCGGCTCCGCCGACGACTGCCAGCGCCAGGAGAATATAATTTACCTTTTCCGATAAGGGAATGAACAGGTTCAGCACGAAGACAAACCCGCAGGCCGCGGCCGCGGCCGTCACGGCCAGCAGCAGGGCGTTGGGATAATACCCTTCCATAATAGAGGCCCTGCCCAGCGCATAGCCCCGGTCTTTCAATTTCCGGGACGTTTCCTGAATATAGGACAGATTCGTCTCCGTCAGGTTCATGCCGTGAAGGGGCTTTTTATACAGGGGATACAAATTGACGCGGACGTTGCGCTCCAAATCGCTGATGTAAAAGCGCATGGCCGCTTCTTCCGGCGTAATCTTTTCCAGCTCTTCCTTGGACATGGCGTAAATACGCACCGTCTGATAATCGAGAAGGTCGGCCAAATCGTACATGCCGTCCTGACGGTCGTACTGCAGCTGGTTAGCCGCTTCGATCATGTAAAAGGGCAGGCCCTGGGCCTTCATATGCTCCGCCGTCACGGCCAGCATCGCTTTGCGCTGTTCCTTGTCCGGCGTATAGCCCAGCACTTCCTTGCCGACGAACATGATGCCCGACACGTCGGGAATATCCGCGGCCCGCTGGAAAAACTGATCAATCTGCTCTTTCGATACGTTGCTGTAATTCGTCGGCCGCAGGATGACGTGGAACCCGCGGGCCGCAATGGCCTTGGCGTCGGCCGACAAGATTCCCAGATTCGTATCACCCAACGCCGGCATGGAGCCGCGCAGGCCTAAGATGCGGTATTGGGAATTGGCAATGACGCTGACGCTGTCCGCGCCGAGGCGGGTCTTCAGGTCTGCCGCAATTTCGTCGAAGTACGGGTCTTCCTTGTCCTTAGGCTGGCCGACGACGTAATAATCATAAGACAAATCGCCGATCTGCAGCTGCGGATAATACAGCTGGAAGCCCAGCCGCGTAATGAGCGATATGTCGCCCCGCTGGGTCAGCTTGTTCAGCGTCGTGTCGTATATGGTAAAGCTCGTAATGCCGGCCTGCCGGAATTTTTCCAGCGCCTCGCCGACGTCATAGCCGTCGTTGCGGACCATGCTGACGACGGCGTCGTAATCCATAGCCTGCTCGATCGTCATCGTCCGTTCTTCCACGGCGTAGCGCTGGACGCACATGTATATGGAGCAAAGGAGGCCGATGAGCACGGCGGCGATCATCAGCATGTTGCTGTAGCGATGTTGTTTTTCCATGTTTCCACCTTACTTAATGAGCGGCCGTCTGGCCGTGTATAGTCAGCACGTCGCCGTGCATCGTCACGCTGTCCGGTACGATTCCCAGGGGAAATTCGCTGAAATCGTACACTTCGGCGCTGCCCAGACCGCGGGCGCGGTACTTCATGCCGAAACCCTCGACGGTGACGTCGTCGGGAATGAACATGAGCTTTTTCTCATCCATGCCGAAGCGGCCGTGAATGACCGCCCGGGCGTTCAGCAGGCCGCCCAGCTTGGCCGAGCCGCTGACTTCAATCGTATCGCCCAGAAAGACGACCGATACGTCCTTCAGGCCGTCTACCTTTTCCACTAAAAAATTGCGCAGCTCATTGCTGCTGACAGACGCCGACATTTCGCCGTGCGCGGCGGAAGCCAGAGTCATCTGCTGATCCAGCAAGGCGTCCATCGGACTGAATTTCACGCCCTGCAGGTCGCAGTCAAAGCTGTCGAACATCAGGCCGCCGACGCGGAAGGCCTTGCCGTGGACGCTGACCGCATCTAGCTCGCCGAGGAGCACCTTCATGCCCGGCGAGGCCTCGACGCGCACGTCTTCCGGTTTGAGGTCCATCTTCTGGGACAAGGCGTAATGAAGAGCCACTTCCGCCGTCTTCGGGCCGAAGGCGTTGACGCCGACGAGAACCGCCGCCGCGATGATCAAAAGTGTGATTAGCTTTTTCATTTATATATCCTGTCTTGAAATCTTCTTATCCTTTTCCTGCTGCAGATAGCCTTCGATGAAGATATCTAAATCGCCGTCCATAACGGCCTGGATATTGCCCGTTTCCACGCCGGTGCGGTGATCCTTGACCAGGTTGTAGGGATGGAATACGTACGAGCGTATCTGGCTCCCCCATTCGATGGCCTGATGGACGCCGCCGATTTCGGCTTTCAGTTTTTCCTGCTTTTCCCGTTCCAATTCAAAGAGCTTGGCCCGCAGGTACTTCAAGCACATTTCCTTGTTCTGGAGCTGGGACCGTTCGTTCTGGCACTGGACGACGATGCCCGTCGGCATATGGGTCATGCGGACGGCCGAGCTGGTCTTGTTGACGTGCTGGCCGCCGGCGCCGGAGGCGCGGAAGTAGTCGACGCGGACGTCGTCCATGTTGATTTCTACGTCTACGTCGTCAGGCAGCTCGGGCATGACGTCTACGGCCGTAAAGGACGTATGGCGGCGCGCCGCCGCGTCGAAGGGGGAAATACGGACCAGGCGGTGCACCCCTTTTTCCGACTTCAAATACCCGTAGGCATATTCGCCTTCAATCGTAAAGGCTGCGCTCTTGATGCCCGCTTCATCGCCGGGCTGCATATCCATGACATTGATGCGGTATCCGTTGCGTTCGGCCCAGCGCATGTACATGCGGATGAGCATCTGCGCCCAGTCCTGGGCTTCGGTGCCGCCGGCGCCGGCATGGAAGGTGACGATGGCGTTGCACGTATCGTATTCATCGGAAAGAAGCAGGAGGATTTCCCTCTTTTCTACGTCTTTTACCAGTTCCTTATACTGCTTTTCGATTTCGCCGGCCAAATCGGCATCGCCTTCTTCCATGGCCAGCTCCAGGTAGTCGCAGGCATCCTGCACCCGCTGTACCAGCTCTTTATGGCCTTCGACTTCGGCTTTCAGCTGCGTCGCTTCCTGGGAAATGGCCTTGGCCTTTTCCGGGTCGTTCCAAAAGTCCGGATCGCTCATCTGCATATCCAGATTCATAATTCGTTCTTCTTTTCGAGGTAAGCTAAAGTGAATCCCCGATTTCTTGTATTCTATTCTGCAAATCTTCCAAAGGCTTACGCAATTCTTCTAATAGCACAAGTATCACCATCTTTCATATATCAACATTAATTACCGATTATATCACAGGCATTCTCTTTTTTACAGAGAATTTACTTTCTTTTTCTGCATTTCAGCCTTAGTCCTGCTGCTGTTGCTTTCTCTGTTCTTCCCGTTCGATATCCTCGCGGCTGACGGGCTTGCTTTCTTCGTGCACTTCCGTCGCGCCCTGGAGCCGGTCTTCCGCCTTGGGCACGGGCTTGCTGTACGTTACCTGAATGTGATAGAGGAAGGTAATGACCGTCCGCTTGATGGAATCGATCATTTCTTCAAACATTTCATAGGCTTCGAATTTGTATTCGACCAGAGGATTCTTCTGGCCGTACGCCCGCAGGTTGATGCCTTCCTTCAAGGCGTCCATGGCGTCGAGATGATCCATCCACTTGCTGTCGACGACGCGGAGCATAATGGCTTTTTCCAGCTCGCGCATCGTTTCAGCGCTGATTTCCTTTTCCCGTTCGTCGTACAAGGCGACGGCAATGTCTTTGAGTTTTTCCTGCACTTCGATGCGGCTGAGGTTTTCCAGTTCTTCTACGGTTACAGTTCCCTTGGGCACGAAGTACTGTTCCATCTGAGCCAGGAGGCCGGCAAAATCCCATTCTTCCGGATAGAGCTTTTCGTCGGCGTACCGGTCCAGGCCGTCGAGAATAATATCATCGACCATGCCGAGGATCGTGTCGCGCAGCGATTCGGCGACGAGGACCTTGCGGCGCTGCCCGTACAGGACCTCGCGCTGCTGGTTCATGACGTCGTCGTATTCAAGGACGTACTTACGGATTTCAAAGTTGTGGCTTTCGACCTTCTTCTGAGCCTTTTCGATGGAGCGGGTAATCATGGAATGGGTAATCGGTTCGTCTTCGTCCATGCCCAGCTTGTCCATGAATTTAGAAATGTTTTCCGAGCCGAAAATACGCATGAGGTCGTCTTCCAGAGACAGGAAGAACTGCGTCGTGCCCGGGTCGCCCTGACGGCCTGCGCGGCCCCGGAGCTGGTTGTCGATGCGGCGGCTTTCGTGCCGTTCCGTACCGATGATCATCAAGCCGCCCAGCTCGGCTACACCCTTGCCGAGCTTGATGTCCGTGCCGCGGCCGGCCATGTTGGTCGCGATGGTGACCATGTTCATCTGGCCGGCGTCTTTGATGATTTCCGCTTCCTTTTCATGATACTTGGCGTTCAGCACGTTGTGGACGATATTTTCTTTTTTCAGAAGCTGGCTGATGATTTCCGACTGGCTGATAGACGTCGTGCCGACGAGGATCGGCTGGCCCGTTTCGTGGCGCTTCTTGACTTCCCGGACGACGGCCCGGTATTTGGCGTGCTTCGTCTTGTAGATGACGTCGGGCAGGTCCTTGCGGATAGCCGGCTTGTTCGTCGGAATGACGTAGACGTCCAGCTTGTAAATCTTGTTGAATTCGTCTTCTTCCGTCTTAGCCGTACCGGTCATGCCGGCCAGCTTGTCGTACATGCGGAAGTAGTTCTGGAAGGTAATCGTCGCCAAGGTCTTGCTTTCGCCCTGTACCTTGACGTTTTCCTTCGCTTCGATGGACTGGTGGAGCCCGTCGCTGTAGCGGCGGCCGAACATGAGGCGGCCCGTAAATTCGTCGACGATGACGATTTCGCCGTCTTTGACGACATAGTCCTTGTCGCGGTGCATCATGAAGCGGGCCCGCAAAGCCTGGATGACCAAATGGTTCAAATCAAGGTGGTCATTATCGAACATATTCTTAATGCCCAGCATCTTTTCGACCTTGGCGACACCGCTTTCCGTCGGCGCGATGGTCTTCTGCTTTTCGTCCATCGTGTAGTCTTCTTTTTCAAAGGTCTTGACGATATGAGCCAGCGTATAGTACAAATCTGTCGATTTTTCGCCCGGGCCGGAAATGATGAGCGGCGTGCGGGCTTCGTCGATGAGAATGGAGTCCACTTCGTCGACGATGCAGTAGTTCAGGGGACGCTGTACCATCTGATCCTTGCTGATGACCATGTTGTCGCGCAGGTAGTCGAAGCCGAATTCGTTGTTCGTGCCGTACGTAATATCGGAATTATAGGCACGACGGCGCTGTTCATACGTCAGGTCGTGGACGATAAGGCCGACGGACAATCCCAGGAACTTATAAATCTGCCCCATTTCCTCACTGTCGCGCGTAGCCAGGTAGTCGTTGACCGTGACGACGTGGACGCCTTTGCCGGTCAGGGCGTTCAAGTAGACGGGCAGCGTCGCGACAAGGGTCTTGCCTTCGCCTGTACGCATTTCTGCAATGTCGCCGCGGTGCAGGACGATACCACCCAGAAGCTGTACGTCAAAATGGCGCATGCCGAGGACGCGGCGCGACGCTTCGCGCACGACGGCAAACGCTTCGGGCAGAATATCGTCCAGCGTTTCCCCTTCGGCCAGGCGGCGCTTGAATTCAAAGGTCTTCTCCTGCAGCGAAGAATCGCTCAAGGCCGTAAGCTTCGGTTCTAAGTCGTTAATATGGTGGACGATAGGCCACATCTTCTTTAATTCGCGTTCGGTATTATTGCCGAGCAGTCTCTGCATTATTTTATTAAACACGTAATAAGCCCTCCAATTGCAACTAAGTTATTGATACATATTTATATTCAATTATACATTGTATCAAAACAGGCCCTAAATGACAATACATTCTGCCCTTCCCCCCTCTCATCGGTCCCTCTGCGCCTCATCTTTTTACATTTTTTACTTATTCTATACATGATTTTCTGGTACAATATATGTGTACTCATATCACCTGCATCGAATTTATGTGGATATGACTATTTATCTCTTAGAAAGAAGGGTATATATGATAACCATTTCTGAAGAAACAAAAAAGACCTTTCAAGACAGATATCCCGAATTTGAAAACGCCTGTCAGGCTTTTTTCCGCCAGGAGCTTCCGGCAGGCCAATATAAGGGCATTTCCGGCAAATACGGCAGCTACGCCGAACGGGGCGGCAAAAGCGGCATGCTGCGCATGCGGTTCTCCGGCGGCCGCGTCACAAAGGACCAGATCGCATTTTTAGCCTGGGCCATCGATACGTACCACGTACAGCTGGCTCATTTCACGACGGCTCAGGCCATTCAGTATCACAAGATGAACGGCCCCTCTATTTTATCCTTATATAAGGAATGCCTGGACCACGGCATTTACTGTATCGGAGGCGGCGGCGACAACCCCCGCAACATCACGGCCAGCCCGCTCCGCGGCGTAGACCCGAAGGAATTCTTCGACGTATCTCCCTACGTCGACGCAGCAGCTTCGTACGTCCTCACTATCATTCCGGAACTGCACCTGCCGCGGAAATATAAAATCGCCTTTTCCAACGGCACGGACAACGAAAGCCACGCCACCTTCAAGGATTTGGGCTTCTTAGCCAAAAAGAACGGTACCTTTGACGTCTATGCTGCCGGCGGCCTGGGGGCCGCCAATCCCCGCCTGGGCGTCAAAGTAGGCGAAGACGTCGCGCCGACAAAGATTTTGTATTATATCGACGCCTTCGCCCAAATGTTCATGGCCCACGGCGACTATAAGAACAGAGCCAGAGCCCGGTCCCGCTTCATGCCGGTCAATCTCGGCGACGAAAAATTCTGCAAGACCTTCCAGACCTTTTTAGAAAAATCACAGGAAAAAGACCTCTCCTTTATCCCCCAAGAATACGTCGTAGCCAAGAAGGCCCCGTCCTCGGCCAAGCCGAACATCGCCCGTATCCACAGCCAGAAGCAGGACAACCTCTACTACGTAGAATACCATCCCCTCGGCGGCACGCCGGACATGGCCGTATTCAAGAAGGCCCTGCAGTTCCTGGCTGACGTTGAAGATGCAGAACTCCGCCTGAACACGGACGAATCGCTCTACGCCGTCAACCTGACCGCGGAAGAAGCCATCGCCTTCGCCGCCATCACCGAAGAGGACACGGCGAAAAATACCTTTGAAAAATCGGTCTGCTGCATCGGCGCGGCCATCTGCCAGCAAGGCCTGCGCGATTCCCACGGCATGTGGCTGCGCACAGTCAAGGCCCTGCGCGGCAGCGGCGTCGACACGTCGTACCTGCCCAAGCTGCATATTTCCGGCTGCCCCTCGTCGTGCGCGGCCCAGCAGATCGGCGCCATCGGCCTGCGCGGCGCAGCTAAAAAAGTGGACGGCGATATGAAGCCGGCCTTTACGGTCTTTGCCGGCGGCACCTATGCGACGCCGACACAGGAACGCTTCGGCGCGCAAATCGGCGTCATTACGGAAGACAACATCCCTGCCTTCCTGACGGCCTTGGCCGAAACACTGAAAACCAAGGGCCAAACCTTTGACGAATGGTACGGAGCCCATACCGATGAGTTTGCGTCGCTGGTTTCTTCCTTCGAATAAACTATCCAAACGGCCAAAAGCCGGGAGAACCCAAACGAATGGGCTCTCCCGGCTTCTTTATATTGCCTTCGGCATGATTATTTTACATTCTTTTTCGTCGCGTTGCTGCGGATATCCACTTCGACGAGCCGTTCTACCTCATCGCCGCGGACGCCGATGAAGTAATTGGTAAAGTTCGCCGTCGAGCAGGAGTGATTCGGAATGATGCAGATCTTATCGCCGACCTTCAAATCAGTTTTTCCATTGACGTGAATTTTCCCTACTTCTTCTGACAGCCCGTCTACGCACAACTCCGGATGGCCCTTGACCGTGCCGTATCCTACGATAGACGTATTGCCATGGGCTCCCTGATCCAATCCCAGGCATTTCGTGCCGGCGTCGCAGATAAACAGGTCTTCCGACGGATGGGACACGACGGATGCCAGTACGTACAGCGCGCATTCTTCTTCCGAAGCCGTCTGCGTAGACAACTGAATCGTATCGTTGAAGATGTAGTTGCCCGGATGATAGATGGAAATGTGCTCGTCGGCAATATTCTGAACAAAGGTAGGCGTAGAGCCGCTGGAAATGATGTCCACCGTATAGCCTGCCTTCTGCAGCGCTTCTGCTGCCGCTGCCATGCTGCGGGCTTCATCTTCGCAATAGCCGGCCAGGTCGTCATGACTGCATGCGCCGTATACATGGCCCGGATGGGTAGAAATCCCCTTAAATACCAGATGGTCGCAGGCTTTCAACGCGTCGGCCAAGGGAACGACCTTATCGGGAGCCACACCGAAGCGGTGAAGGCCGCTGTCTACAATAATCGTGTACTGCACGGAAACGCCCTGTTTAGCCGCCTGTTCCTGAATTGCCTTAGCCGCGTCTTCCCCGTCAATGCGGATGATAAAATTGCACTTCTGCGACAAGGCGATGACCCGATCGATAGACACGTTCGTCGCTACGGGATAGGCATACATGATATTTTGGATGCCTGCGGCGCACAAGGCTTCCGCTTCGTCCAGCGTGCCGCACAAAAATCCCGTGCAACCATATTGCTGCTGCAATAACGCCAGTTCCGTGCTCTTATGCGTCTTGACCATCGGCCAAATCTGCTTTCCATGCGCCGCAGCCAAGTCAGCGTACTTCTTCAGGTTATGTTCCATATAATCCAAATTCAACAAAATAGCCGGCGTATACACTTGATCAATTTTCATATTCACATATCTCCCTTCTTCTTATACAAATAAAATCCAAAGAATATAAACGCAAATTAAAGAGGTAATAGCCTGCATCACGCTGATAATCGGAATAACTTTATACGCAACGTCGGCAGGCATTCCCGACGTAGTCGTGACGACCCAGAAGAAGTCGTCATTCCCATGCCAAACCATGAACGCGCCGGAAGCGCAGGCCATCATGGCAATAACCAAGCCAATAGGCGTATTGAATCCTAATACATCGACAAGAGGAAGCAGCATCGAAGCCGCCGTAATCATGCCTACCGTACCAGAACCGATAGCAGTTCTAAAAACGGCTCCAATAGCAAAGGGCACTAAAAGGCCGGCAGAAATACCCGAAAAATAGGTCATAACAATCGTCTGCAAATCAGACATTTTCAAAACCGTAGCAAATGCACCGCCAGCACCGACAATTAATACAATTTGACCGGCAACTTTTAAGGATTCGCCAAATTCGCCTTCAAAGGTCCAAACTTCCCTATCGTGTGGCCGAATATGCATATACGATACGAAGGCAATGACTAACCCAATCATGAGAGCTACGACGGTGTTCCCAAGAGAAAAGAGCACATCATACAGTATCTCATCCCCAAAGGGCTGCGAATCTAAAGACGCAACGGTACGCAAAAGCATTAAAACGATTGGCAAAAGAATAGGCATAAACGCTGCAATAGCCCCGGGCCGCTTTCTGTCGCCTTCAGGCGCAACCTCTTCAGCCAGTTCTTCCGGCAAGAAGTAAAACTTTTTCCCAACAAACTTTCCAGCAGCATGAGCAACCAAAACGACAGGAATAGATACCAGCATTCCCAGAAGAATAACCATGCCCAAATCGGCTCCCAAAATCCCCGTAACCGCTAAAGGACCCGGCGTAGGCGGAACTAACATATGCGTAGCATGCAACCCCATCGCTAAAGCAATAGCCATCGTCGTCATGCTGACAGCCGTATCTCTAGACATTCTTTTCGCTAAAGGCGATAACAAGACGTATGCTGAATCACAAAACACAGGAATCGAGACAAAATATCCCGTAGCCGTTAAGCCCAAAGAAGCGTGCTTCTTTCCGGTAATACGTAAAATAGTTTGCGCCATCGTCTCTACAGCGCCGCTCTTTTCAAGCAATGCGCCCATAACCGTCCCTATGGCAATGACAATACCAATTCCCGAAATAGTACCGCCCAATCCAGTGGAATAACTCGTCATTATATCATTGATGTTATGCCCTGTCATCAGGCCAAAAGAAATCGCTGCAATAGTAAGCGCAAAAAATGGATGAAGCTTAACTTTAATCGTTAAGAAAATCAAGATCAAAACGGCAATGATAATGCACGAAATAATTAGCATTGTACTACTCATACGTGTATCCTCCTTATGATGTTGTCGTTTTTTGCGCAAAAATAGCCGGCATTAGACACCGGCATTATTATCTGAAGCAGCTTCACGATGACTTTAATTGCGTTTTATTTATGTTAATTATACTAAACATACATACATTTGTCAATCAAATATTAATAATTATTGAATTTTATTAAATATAATTTATTATAGATACATAAAAAATAGAGAACCAATAGAGCTTAGTATCTATTAGTTCCCCACAAAATTCAATCATATTAAAACGTTTTATAAATCCCAGCTTCCCGCTTTCTCGTTGCTGCGTTCGATATATACGAGCCCAGGACGACGGAATAGCCTTTGCGCTCTGCGATTTGCCGCATGTAATCCAAATGGGGGCAAGGCGGCCGATGGGAGTTGTCGGAACAGACGCACGAGGCGAAATGGACGACGACGTCTTCCTTTCGTTCGCCACGGCGCTTCAAATGCTTCGTCAGATTTTCCAGCTTGGCCGCTACTTCGGCGCCGCAGCAGCCGCCGCAGGTGACAGGCATATAGCGGACGTCTTCTTCATAGGACGCAAAAGCGCCTTCGCGCTTGTAAAAGGCATCCATACAGGGATAGCCGCTGCAGCGGTTCATGACCAAATGACATTGAATGACGACGACGAGCTTGCTCATATCCATTCCTCCTCATAAAACGAATACATAACTACCTTCTGATCTTCCGCATCGTGTGCTGTACGTAGAAGTAACTTCCCGCCGTAAACAGGCAGGCTGCGACCCAGCAGATCGGGCTGGCACAGCAGATGCCGAAAAATCCCCACATGCCGGCCAAGACGAAGGCCGACAAGCCGCGGAACACCAGCTCGATGATGCTGCTGATGAGCGGCACGCTGGAAATCCCCATGCCCTGCAAGGCGTTGCGGTAGACAAAAATTTGCCCGAGAAAAATATAAAAGGGCACAGACGTGTGCAAGTACAGCATGGCCTGCTGCAGGAGCAGGTCGTCGTGCTCCGCCGTAAAGACAGAAATGAGCTCCTGCCCGTAAAACAACATGGCCCCAATGGCAAACAGGCAGAAGCCCAGCGACACGAGGGAACACTGGCGGACGCCTTTGCGGATGCGGTCGTATTTCTGAGCGCCGTAATTCTGTGCTGAGTAAACGGCCATGGCGATACCGAAGGAAATCATAGGCTGCAGCGCCAGCTGTTCAATCCGCGTCGCCGAAACGAAGCCCGCAATGGTTTCAGGGCCAAAGGTATTGCAGACCGACTGAATCGCTAAAATTCCCAGGGAAATAATCATGAACTGTATGGCCATGGGCAGGCCCAGGCGCAGGTGCTGCCATGCAAATTCCCTGTCGAAGGCCCAGTCGCTGCGGCTCAGTCGCAGCATGGGGAAGCGGCGGCGCATATAACAGAAGCACAGCAAGGCCGACACACCCTGAGCAATGACCAAGGCGATAGCCGAACCGGGCACGCCCCAGCCGAACTGCATGATAAATACCAGAGCCAGGACGACGTTCAGGACAGACGACAAGATGAGAAAATACAAGGGCGTACGGCTGTCGCCTAAGGCCCGGCAGATACAAGCCAGGAGATTGTACATCATCATGGCGACGATGCCGTACGTAATGATGATGATATAACTGTACGAATCGGCGTAGAGCTCGTCGGAAATATTCATGAGCTCCATGAGCAGAGGCATCTGCCAGGCCGCAATCGTCGTCAGCAAAACCGTCAATCCGACGGCCAGCATAGCCGACATGGCGACGGAACGGCGCACGCCTTCATCATCGTTTGCTCCGAACCGCTGGCCCGTAACGACGGAAAATCCCGACGTCAGGCCGATAGTCAGGCCCAGCAGAGCCATGAACAACGGTCCCGACGCTCCGACTGCCGCCAGGGCATGGACACCGATGGTCCGTCCGACGATGATGATGTCGGCAATATTATAAAATTGCTGAAATACGTTCCCAATCAGCAGGGGAACGGTAAAAGACAAGATCAGGCGTATGGGGCTGCCTGCCGTCATATTTTTGACCATATGCCCTCCTTTATCTTTCGCCATGATAGGCGTATAAAAAAATAATAGCCTTATTATACCATAGGCCGGCTAAAAGACAAGAAAAACAAAAAGAACGGCGTCGAAAGAGTATTCTTTCTCACCGTTCTTACGGACGCGCCAGCAATACTAACGATTGCAGCTTTTTTTCACTGCATTGCTCGACGTAGCTGTACAGCAACCGTTCCAGTGCCGCTAAGCCCTTCGCGCTGAAGCGCAGCGTCTCCTCCCGCTCCCAGCGGTATTGCAGCAGGCGCTTCCAAAGCTGCCGGATCTCCGGCGTCAGCTTCTCTTCCCGCATGTCCGCCAGTCCTTCGTCGCCGAAGTAATAGCCCTCCTGACCATAGGGAGACGAAAACACGCGCACCGTATCGACGTCGGGATAAAACCCAGCCAGTCCGGCCAGCTGCCAGCCGGCGATAATCGTCAGGACCCGCGGATCCTTGGCCGCCAACAGGCGGCTGTAGCGCAGGAGCAGGCCGTACACGCCGCCGTCGACCTGCCGGTACGGTATGAGGTGCAGGACCATTTCGACGAAGATCTGCGAATACACGTAGTGATCCCACGTCAGGTTCATCATGGCCTCGTTTCCCCGGCATTCGTATTCCCGCAGGGATAGGATATCGCCTTGCTCGGCCGCATCAAAGGTAATCTCCCCCAAAGGCATAAAAGCCCCGGAGCCGCTGCGGCCGCGGCTCCGCTCGGATACAAACAGCCGCAGCACCCCTTCCTGCCGGGTAAAGACAGACAAGATCCGCTGCTTTCCCCGCTTCTGAACTTGAAGGATTAGTCCGTCGTACGGCCGGACCGGGCGGAATATATGGTTACTCCTTGTCATGGTCCCCTTCCCCCTCTGGCGGCGGCAATTCTTCCGGCGGTATGGGCACGGCCTTGAGGCGGGCAATGCGGAACCGCTGCATTTCCAATACGACAAAGCGATAGGTCCCGATAATGGCCTCTTCCTTGACGACAGGCGTATGGCCCAGCACGTTGAACACATAGCCGCCGATAGTATCCGTGCCGACGTCCTCTTCGACAGGTATGTGGAGCAGCTCTTCCACGTCCTCCAGCAATACGGTGCCGGCAAACTCATAGGCGCCGTTGGCCAGAGGCTGGATTTCTTCTTTTTCCATGCTGTGCTCGTTTTTAATGTTGCCGACCAGCTCTTCCAGAATATCTTCCAGCCCGATGAGGCCGACGGTACTGCCGTACTCGTCGACAACCATAGCCAGATAGGTCCGCCGGGCCCGCATGAGCTGCAGGAGCTTGGACGCCGGCATGATTTCCGGAACCATCAGGATAGGCCGCTTGATTTGGCGGAGGTTGGTCTGCTTGTGCATGTACAAATCCATCAAATCCTTGATGTGTATCAGCCCTAAAATATGGTCCTTGTCTTCTTCGCACAAGGGGTACCGCGTATGGCGGGACTGGCGTATCGTCGCGATGTGCTGGCTCATCGTATCTTCCAGGTACAGGCAGACGATATTCTGCCGGGGAATCATGATTTCCCGGGCCAGCCGGTCGGCAAAATCAAAGACGTTGCCGATGAGCTCGCTTTCTACCTGGTCGATCTTCCCTTCCTTGTGGCTGGCCGTGACGAGCATGCGGATTTCATCTTCCGAGTGAGCCATGTCGATTTCATTAGTCACCTCGAGGTCGCGGCCGCGGAGAATGGCCTTGCCCAGCCAGTTGCCCAGGCTGATGAGCGGGTAAAGCAGCCGGCTCCACGGCTGTATCAGCGGCCGGATCGTTTTCAGGCTCCGTTCTGCCCGCTGCAGGCCGATGGATTTAGGAATGAGCTCGCCAAACACCCAGGAGATGCCGCACAGGACGACGCAGACAACGGCGTAGGCCGCCCAGACAATCCACGCTTCGCCGGCGTACTGCACAAACTGGCCGTATCCGTTATACAAGGCGAAATAGATCGTCGCGCCGCCGACGAGGCCGAAGAGGGCCATGCCCAGCTGGGCCGTGCCTAAAAACAAGGTCGGGTTATCGTACAGCTTGAGCAGGGGCTTAGCGCTTTCGTCGCCGTCTTCCACCAACTCTTCGATGTATTCGCGGCGCAGCTGAGCGAAGGCAAACTTCCCCGTAACGCAGACGGCGCTGCAAAGGACGCATACGCAGTAAATCACAAAACATTCCAGCAATAGTTGCGGTTCAATAAGTCATCTCTCCTATTCGTTCTTATAGCCTAGCTCGCTGAGGGCCGACGCCTTATTGCGCCAGTCGTGCTTTACTTTAACCCAAATATCCAAAAATACGGACGACCCCAGCAGGTTTTCGATTTCCCGGCGAGCCTGCTCGCCCACTTCCTTCAAAACCGAGCCGTTCTTGCCGATGACGATGCGCTTCTGCGAATCCCGTTCGACGTAAATCGTCAGGCGGATGTACACCTTGTTCCTGCCGCGGGGCTTCATCTCTTCCACGTAGGCGGCGATGGCGTGGGGCACTTCGTCGCGCGTGCAGCGGAACAGCTTTTCCCGGACGATTTCCGCGACGAGAAGCCGTTCAGGCTGGTCCGTAATCATGTCGTCGGGGAAATACTTCGGCCCTTCCTGCAGTATCTTTTTCAGCTCGTCCAGTACGGCGTCCACGTTGTCGCCGTTCAGCGCCGATATGGGGATAATCTGTTCAAAGGGATACAGGGCGTTGTATTCCGTAATTTTTTGGAAAATCTCTTCCTTGCTCATCAAATCGACCTTGTTGATGATGAGGAATACGGGAACGCCGGCGTCCTTGACCTTGTCAAGAACGAACATGTCGCCGGGGCCCTTCTTTTCGTTGCCCGAAATGAGAAACAGCACGGCGTCGATGTCCTTGAGGGACTGGTAAGCCGCTTCATCCATGAACTGGCCCAGCTTGTGCTTCGGCTTGTGGATGCCCGGCGTGTCGAGAAACACGATCTGGCAGTCTTCGTCGGTATGAATGCATAAAATGCGGTTGCGCGTCGTCTGAGCCTTATCGGACACGATAGATACCTTCTGCTTGATAATGCGGTTGATAAGCGTCGACTTGCCGACGTTCGGTCGACCTACGACGGCGACGAATCCCGATTTAAACGTAGTTTTTTCTTCCATATATACTCCTTATTCCGTTTCTTCCTGTAGTGTAAAGGCAAAGGGCAGCAAATCCTCAAGGGCCAGTACCCGGTAGGCGCCGTCGGCGCGGGTCGCGACGACGTAAGACACGCCGAATTCGGCCATGACCTGCCGGCACGCGCCGCAGGGCATCGTATCATCAGCGCTGCCGACAATGGCAACGGCTTCAAACTTCCGGCAGCCGGCGGCGACGCCGCGGAATATGGCGTTCCGCTCGGCGCAGCACGACAAGCCGTACGAGCTGTTTTCTACGTTGCAGCCCGCATATATAACGCCGTCTTCTCCCAGAGCCGCCGCGCCGACGTAAAACTGGGAGTACGGGGCATAAGCCCTTTCCCTGGCCTTTTTCGCCGCTTCGATGAGCAGGCGGACGGTTTCCCCGTCCATTATAATTCTTCTCCCTGACGGACGTAACCCAGGCGGTGGAGGATAAATTCCTCTTCCTTGCGCATTTCCGCTTTGTCGTCAGGCTCCATGTGGTCGTAGCCGAGGATGTGCAGCATGCCGTGAATCGTCAAATAGGCCAGCTCCCGTTCGAAGGAATGGCCGTATTCTTCGGCCTGCTCCTGCACCTTTTCCAGGGAAATGACGATGTCGCCCAAAAGGGCCGCGTCGGGGCCGTCGTAGCCGTCGTCTTCCCCTTCGTTCAGGGCAAAGGACAGGACGTCTGTAGGACGGTCAATCTGGCGGTACTGCTTGTTCAGCTCGTGGATGTATTCGTTGTGGCACAAGAGAACGCTGATTTCTGCGTTAGGCCCCAAGCCGTACACGAGTGCCGCTTCCTGGCATACCTGCTCGATTACCTGTTCGTACGTGTCGTTCTGGAACGACGGGTCTTCGTAGTTGATGTTGATATTCATACTGGTCCACCTTTCTATTCTTTTTTATAGAAATCTTCATATGCCCGTATGATCCGCCCGACCATGTCGTGACGGACGACGTCTTCGTCGGTAAAGTACACCATGCCCAGTCCGCGGACGTTCTGCAGAACCTTCTGGGCTTCGATGAGGCCGGACATCTTGCGGTCTACTAAGTCTATCTGCGTGACGTCGCCGTTGACGACGACGCGGGAATGGTTGCCCATACGGGTCAGGAACATCTTCATCTGCTCCTTCGTCGTATTCTGCGCTTCGTCGAGGATGATAAACGATTCCTCCAGCGTCCGGCCGCGCATGTAGGCCAGCGGCGCTACCTCGATGATATTGCGGGTCACCATCTTCTGAAACTGGTCGTAGCCGAACATATCCGCCAAAGCGTCGTAAAGGGGCCGCAGGTACGGGTCGATCTTCTCCTGCAAATCGCCGGGCAAAAAGCCCAGCTTTTCGCCGGCTTCTACGGCCGGGCGAGTCAGGATAATCCGCTCTACTTCGCGGTTCTTCAAATAATACGACGCCAAGGCTACGGCCAAATAGGTCTTGCCCGTGCCGGCCGGGCCGATGCCGAAGGTCACGAGATTTTTCCGTATGGAATCGACGTACTGCTTCTGTCCCGCCGTCTTGGGCTTGATGAGCCGTCCCCGGGCCGAAATGCTGACCGTGTCGCCGTAAATAGACTGGAGCAGGTCTTCCTTTCCCTGCTTGATCAGCGACGACGAGTAGCGCACGTGCTGCGTCGTCATGTATGTATTTTCCCGGTACAGGTACCGCAGCGTGCGCAGCACCGTCTCCACCTGGCTGACGCCGGGCTCGCCGCCGACGATAATCACTTCGTCGCCGCGGGAGGCAATGCGGCAGTCAGGAAATTCCTTCTGTATGGTCTTTAAAAATTCGTCCTTCATGCCCAGCACGGCTTTGGCCTCGGACAAGTCCGAAAAGATAAATCGTTTTTCCATAGGCAATGGTCATGTCCCCTTTGTTAGTAATCTGTAAATTTCCGCACGGCTTTTCCGTGAAGGTACGTGCATTTCGCTCCTTGACGGGTGTCGCGCCGCGCGAGCTCAGCGTCGATCATATCGCGGATTTTCCACCAGCCCATGCCCCAGTTGGCAAATTCCGTCGCTTCCTTCGGCGCCCGGCCGATGAGCCGCTGGAACACGATGTCCGGCCGCGTGTATTCCAAAAAGGTCACGACGCGATCTACGTATTCCTCGGCGGAAATAAGCTGTATCTCCCCGGCCTTGTACCAGTCGGCCATGACGGTATTCTTGATGATGTACAGGGCGTGGAGCTTGATTTCGTGCGTCGGCAGGGCGGAAATAATCTTGGCCGTCTCGACGACGTCTTCCATCGTATCCCAGGGCAAGTCCAATATGACGTGGGTGCAGTTGCGGAAGGGATAGGCCTGTATCATCATCATGGCGTCGATGTATTCGGCCAGCGTGTGGCCCCGGTTGATTTTCTGCAGCGTCTTGTAGTTGACCGTCTGCAAGCCGAACTCGACGAGAATATCTACGCCGTAGGTCTCCTTGATTTCCGCCATAATATCAAAATACGTCGTATTGACGCAGTCCGGCCGCGTCGCGACGGCGATGCCGACGATGTCGGGCCGGCAGGCTTCGATGAGGTATTGGCGGAACACGTCGGGCCGGATATAGGTATTGGTGAAATTTTGGAAATAGGCGATGAATTTATTGGCCTTATACTTAGGCTGGATATGGGCGATATTGGCCTCTATCTGCCGCTGTATGGTCATGTCGGCCGGCAGGTTTTCATACCCTGCGCCGATGGAGCCGCAGAAGGCGCAGCCTCGCGTGCCCAGCGTGCCGTCGCGGTTCGGGCACGTATCGGGAATGCTGATGGGCAGCTTATATACTTTTTCGCCGTACCGTTCTTTCAAATACGTCGAATATACATTATATCGTTCGTTCATATCTTATAATTCCCCTGTACTGTGTTTAGGCGGCACGACCTGCCACGATACGCCGCCCTTTCGTTTTTCTGCCAGAACATAGGCTCCTCCTTCGGGAACGGCCGTATAGCGCCGCAGCTCGTCCAGCGTATCCCTGCCGACGGGCCAGACGCGGCAGCGCATCTTGACGTCGCGCCAGCTCGTGAAAACGTAATCGGGTACATACTGGCGCAGCCATTCCTCGTCGCGGAACATAGCGTCCGTCTCTTCGCGAGGCGCTTCCTGCCAGCCCAAAAAGCCGGCATGATAGCGGAACTGGAAGCATACCTGCATATCCAGGGCCAGCAAATCCGCCGCGACGGCCTGCTGTTCTTCCGTCAGGCCCAGCCTGTCCCGGCAGCAATGCCACAAGAACTGGCAGAGCCCCTCGTCCGACAGGGCCTGTTCGTCGTACCCCAGGGCCAGCCATTCGTCGGTCAGGCCTTCGTACAAAGCAAAATAATCCCGGGCGTAGATTCGGGATACATAGGACAAAAGACAGGTAAATTTTCCCGAATTATAGGTTCGTTCAAAGACGTCCTCAAAGACCTTCATGTACCGCACCCGTTCATAAGGCAGCCACGTCGTTTCCAGCACTTCGTAAGGCCCCTGCGGGTCATAGCGGTAGTCGCCGCCGTAATCGCGGCGGATGCCCGAGCCCTTGAGGAGCTTCAAAAAACCAATCTGCAGCTTGTGGGGCCTGAGAGCGTATATATCGTTAAACGACTGGCGCAGGCGGCCGAAATCCTCATAAGGAAGACCGACAATCAAATCCAGATGCAGGTGGATGTTTCCGCATGCCAAGAGCCGTTCCATAATATGCTCGATGCGCGGCCAGTCGTTGTGCCGCCGGATAGCCCGCAGCGTCGGCTCGTGGGTCGACTGAATGCCCATCTCCAGCTGGATGCGCCCTTTAGGAGCCGCTGCCAGCAGCTCCAGGTCTTCGTCCATGAGCAGGCCCGGCTCGATTTCCAAATGGAAGTTGATATCTTCGATCACGCCAATCATATAGCGCAGCAGCGGCCGGTAGTGGGCCGGATTGCAGTTGAAGGTCCTGTCGACGAATTTGACCTGATGCACGCCGGCTGCGACGAACTGTTCCAGCTCCTGCAGCACGAGGGGCACGGAGCGGAAGCGGACGGCGTCGTTCATGCCCGACAGGCAGTATTGGCAGTGAAACGGGCAGCCGCGGGAGCTTTCGTAATACATGATCTTATGGTCGAGCAGGGAAAAATCCTGCCCCTCATAGGGAAAGGGCAGACGGTCCAGCTCGGCCACTTCCTGATAGGCATCACTGCCCTGAATCTGGCCTCCGACTCGTCCCATGACGCCCGGTACAGCCGTCCCGTCTTCGCCTCGCGCTAAGGCCTGCAGAAAGGCCGGCACCATATCTTCTCCCTCACCTTGAAGTACGTAATCAATGTCGGGATGGTCCCGCAATATCTCCTCTGCCGTATAGGACACTTCCGGCCCGCCGACAAAGACGATCGTCTGCGGCCGCACCTGCTTGATGAGGGAAATGATATGGCAGGTCATTTCGATATTCCATATATAACAGGAAAAGCCGATGATATCGGCGTCGAACTTGGAAATGCGGCGCAGAATGTCATAGGCATGCTGATTGATCGTATATTCCGCCGTCTTCACCGCGACGCCCTGCCGGCGGCACGCCGTATAAAGGCAGCGCAGCGCCAGGGAGGAATGGATGAACTTGGCGTTTAAGATAGTCAATAAAGTGTTCATGTAAGTCTTCTTTCCTTCAGTCAGAAAGTAATATCACTACAATTATACTACATGCCGCTCCTTTTCGCACCCTATGAGGCTATGCGATTTTGCACAGTCGCCTTAGACCTGTCGGGCATACGCGGCGTATCTTCCGCCCTCTCTATTCACAATGGCGCCTATGGAGTATAATAATAAGTATGAAATTATTTATCAGGGAGGCATATCTATGCTGAAAATTGCTCTCGCCCAGCTTGATATACATGCCGGCGACCCGCGCTTCAATACCGCCGCCATGAAAAAAGCCATCTCCAAGGCTAAGCAGCAGGGCTGCGACATGATTATCTTCCCGGAACTTTCGATTCCGGGCTATTTTATCGGCGACGTCTGGGATCAGCCCGACTTCATCGACGACTGCGTCCGCTTCGGCGAAGAAATCCAGGCCGCTTCAGAAGGAATTACCGTCGTCTACGGCAACGTAGCCAAGGAACCGGGCCGGGTCAACTTAGACGGCCGGACCCGCAAGTACAACGCCATGTTCATCGCCAGCGACGGCAAGCTCCTGTCGCCGGAACGGTCGCCCTATCCGTTTTACATCAAGACGCTCCTTCCCAACTACCGGGAGTTCAGCGACATCCGCTATTTCACATCCCTCATGGAAGTGGCCCAGGAGCGGCGCGCCTTTCCGGAAGACTTCTTGTCGCCCGTTCACATCGCCTTCGCCGACGGACGGAAGCTCTGCGTAGGCCCGCTCATCTGCGAAGACAGCTGGGACGACAACTATCCCTTCAAGCCCATGTCGTACTTAGGCAATACATACGACATCGACCTGTTCGTCAACATTTCCAGCTCTCCCTTTACGCAGGGCAAGACGGAACGGCGTCACCGCCTGTTCGGCAAGACCATCGGCGAAATCGGCAAGCCCGCCGTATACGTCAACTGCACGGGCATCCAGAACAACGGCAAAAACGTCTACACCTTCGACGGTTCCAGCAGCGCCTACGACAAGGACGGCCGCCTTCACTACGAATGCGCCGCCTTCGGCGAAGAGCTGGCCATCGTCGAATACGACGAACAGAACCACGTCTTCACGTCGCCGGTCCACGTCAACGAACAGCACGGCAACACGGCCGATATCTACGCCAGCCTGCATTACGGCCTGAAATCCTTTATGGGCTCCCTCGGCCTGGATCACGTCGTCATCGGCGTATCGGGCGGCATCGACTCGGCCGTCAACGCCGCCTTATACGCCACAGTCCTTCCGCCGGAACACATCCTCTTAGTCAACATGCCCAGCTGCTACAACTCGGAAATGACTAAGGGACTGGCTAAGGAGTTAGCCGACAACCTGGGCTGCCTGTATACGGTCATTCCCGTACAGGACAGCCTGGAATTGACGCGCCGCCAATTCAGCGACGCCGTATTATATAAAAACGACGTCGAAGCAGGCCGTCTGGAGCTGACCAGCTTCATTGAAGAAAACATCCAGGCCCGGGACCGTTCCAGCCGTATTCTGGCCGCGGCGGCAGCCGCCTTCGGCGGCGTCTTCACCTGCAACGCCAACAAGGCCGAATCATCTGTCGGCTACGCTACGCTGTACGGCGACAGCGCCGGCTTCTTGGCCGCGACGGCCGACTTGTGGAAGCATCAGGTCTACGACCTGGCCCGGTACTTGAACGCCGAAGTGTTCAAACGGGAAGTCATTCCCCGCGGCTCTATCGACATCGTCCCCAGCGCCGAGCTGTCTTCCAATCAGGATATCACCAAAGGCCAGGGCGACCCCTTGGTATATCCCTATCACGACTACCTCTTCGCCGCCTTCATCGAACGGTGGCAGCGGGCGACGCCGGAGTCGATTCTCCAATGGTATGCCGACGGCACGCTGGAAGAACACATCGGCTGCCCCATCAAGGTGCGCGACCTCTTTCCCGACGCGGCGTCCTTCATCGCCGACTTGGAAAAATGGTGGCGCCTCATCGCCGGCTTTGCCGTCGCCAAGCGCATTCAATGCCCGCCAATCTTATCCGTCAGCCGCCGTTCCTTCGGCAACGACCTGCGGGAATCGCAGCTCAAGCCGTATTATACGACGCGCTATTTGGAATTGAAAGAAAAACTGCTGCAAGGCAGATAACTGCATATACGACGCATACAGCCGCATCGCAGCGATGCGGCTTTTGTCGTACACGGTATTGAGCATACAGAAAAGGAGTTCTCACGGGAACATACCCACGAGAACTCCTTTTCTGCGCCTTCAGCCAACGGTGCTGCACAAGGCAACACCGCTGAGCCAAAAACGTAAATCCAGTATCGCCCTTCCAGTCAAAAGGGAAGGTACAGATACAATACTCTTACATATCACCTAATCTGCCGATGGTCTGTTTCTTCTTCACCGGCTGATGGCCGATTTTTTCAACGAGGATGAACAGCATCGGAATGAGGAATACGCCCAAAATCGTCGCCATAGAGGTACCGAAGACGACGACGATACCCATGGTGACGGACGGGCGTTCCCGAAAATGGCTTAGTATTGCGGGGTGAGAGGTATAATAGTAAGTAGTAGGTGTCATAATAGGGAGGTATAGTAGGTAGTTGTCCCAGTAAGTAATTCCATAAGGCGTTCCCATGAGTGCCTATGAGTTCCGTTAGGGTTACTTTCTATCCTGAAGTTCTTTATCCTTCAGTGTACGAAAGGATTCCTAACTGAATACATAGTAATCCATAGGTACTATAGAATCCTTTATATACTTTAGTTTCCTTTGTTTCCTCTCCTTCCTTCTATAACATGGGACAATTAAATCTTAGGTTTTATGGGACAATTACCTCTGACTACTACCTTCTATCTACCATTTTTTATTCATTATATTTGCATTTTTATTACTACCTTCATCTATCTTATATAGCATGGAAAAGATACCCCTATCCTCATCCATAGCTGCTGCTAACCATTCTTCCATTTGCTCATCCATGCCTGTCTGGGCGTCTCTGTCCATGACTTCAAGCCAGTAAGACACAGCCATTGTCAGGGAATCCAAACGGTCATCGTGAGCCAAGGAACCCTTATCCCTACTGAGGCGGGTCATCTGATATATCAGCGAATATTCCTTTCCTTTGTCTTCGTATATACGGTAATCCTCTTTGATTACGGAGACAGGAATAATCAGCTTATGTCTCATCATAACCGGCTCCAAAGTGTCTATGATACGGGCTTCTTTCTGCTTCGTATTCTTCACTTCCTGAATCGCACAGGGGTGAATCTTGTTCAGTACAGGCTTGAATAGCTGTGTGAACATGCCGTCTCCGAAGTTGGCTTCCACGACAATCTCATTGACTCCATATACTTTCGCTTTATTGGCAAGCTGTGTCAGTACGGAATCGGAGTAACCTTCTGAGAATCCTCCAATATCCACGGCGAATAGGTAGCCGTTGAGATACTTTACGATCGCATACGCCGTTTCGTCTTTCCCTCTGCCGGATGGGTCTATTGCCATGACAGTCCCCGTGTATTTAGCAACCTCACTACTCCTGCTCAACTCCCTGTGAAAGTAGTCGCCTTTGATAGCAACACAGGGCAACTGATTCAGCCGATATTCATAACTGCTTGCCCACGCCCACTTCAAGGAAGTTTCGTCTAAGTCCACATCAGATATGATTAAGTCTTGCACCTTCAACGGGAACTTCTCGTAGTCAGACAAATTGGTATTGAGTTTAAACTGCAAGGAAAAGCCAGCCTTACCGTAGGACAGCTTACGTTCCTCTATTTCCTCTTCAGGGAACCGTCGAGGGTCAGTAGGCTTCCCTGCCCATACTGCCGGACTTTTATCATATCGTTTAGCCAGATAAGGAGCCAGCCGGTCTCCGTAGAAGTCCCGCTCTTCCGGGGTTTCCGGGTAGACAATCGGGAAGATATATGTCTCGTACCCACGGTTTTGCAGTTCGGAGTACAGGGACATTTCGTTTTGGGGAGTGCCTAAGTAGATAATCTTGCTGCTTTCCCCCGGCTTGATAATAGCGTCGAACTCTTTTACATCTTCAAACAGTTTGTCTCTCCGTACCTGCGTACTGGAATTATTCGGGATTTCTACGTCGTCTGCTACCAAAATATCTGCACGGGAGCCTGTAATCTGCCCGGTAATCCCTACCGACTTTACGGAAGGGGAAATATCCGGGATAGCCAAGCCTACGTCGAATAGGTTTTGTGTATTTCTTTGTCCATCTCTAGGACGTAAATCAGACAAAAAGTCTAGTAAGTAAAGTATGCGCCGGATAAACACGGCGTTCGCATCTGCTCTATCCTTACTGGCAGACACGATCAAGATTTTTAGCTGGGGATTATTCCAAAGACTCCAAACGACATATGCACAGGTAATGAAGGATTTCGCTACACCTCGAAAGCCTTCTATGATAAATCGTTTGTAAGGACAAGTCATCAGCAAGGTAGCCATGGCATACTGGATTTCCGTAGGTTCCGGGAGAGCTATCTCATCCCAAAGAATAAATAGGAACTTACGGAAATCCTTTCTAGCGGCCTCAATTTGCTCTGAAGTCCACTGGGTCGTCATCTGTATCTTCCGTAGTGAAGTCCGGCAGCTCCTTCGTTATCTGCTGAACTAAAGGCTTTGTTGTTTCTGGTGTAGTCTTCAAATCGTTTTCCTTTAAAAACTGGCGCACTTTTGCGAGGAACTGAGGATTCCTGCGCAACTCTTCGTCCTGTATGCCTTCCAGAAGAGCCTTCACTTCTTCCTCCGCCAGTTTGTCTAATAATTCTGGTTTAATCTTTACGATGGTTCATCATCCTTTCTCTATCAATCGCAGCAATCATCGGATAGCAGCCTGTAT
>NZ_SJOT01000010.1:0-74432 GCF_012027795.1 Megasphaera sp. SW808 | reverse complement strand
CCAATGCTCGTCAACCCTGTCAATGTCGTCGACAGGCCCAATCCATTCGTATCATCCAGCGTCAGGTTACTGCCGTTTACTTTTACCTGTACTTTATCGTCAGCAATTTCCAATCCTTTACCAGCATTCACAGATACTTTATTGTCGTCTCCAGCAATCGTAATCCCGTCGCCGTCCGCATAAGTCTTGATAGACTGCTTCACATCATACAGCTGTCCAGCATTTACGGCATCTTTCGAACCAGAAGCAAGATTGCCGTCTTCCACATTTGTAATCTTCTGGCTGTTTGCATTCAGTCCCGTACTCGAAATATAGGTTTTATCGCCTACTTTAAAGCTAGCCGCTGTGACATCTCCTGTAGCCGTCAGAGAGCCCGTGCCAATGCTCGTCAGCCCCGTCAATGTCGTCGACAGACTCAGGCCGTTCGTGTCATCCAGCGTCAGGTTACTGCCGTTTACTTTTACCTGTACTTTATCGTCAGCAATTTCCAGTCCTTTGCCAGTATTCACAGATATTTTATTGTCGTCTCCGGCAATCGTAATCCCGTCGCCGTCCGCATAAGTCTTAATAGACTGCTTCACATCATACAACTGTCCAGCATTTACGGCATCTTTCGAACCAGAAGCAAGATTGCCGTCTTCCACATTTGTAATCTTCTGGCTGTTTGCATTTAGTCCCGTACTCGAAATATAGGTTTTGTCACCAACACTAACGCTTGCGCCTGTAATATTGCCATCAACGTCAACGCTAAAGGTATCTATTGTATTGCCAAAGGTCGCACCAGATACCTCGTTTAACGCCGTTACATTATTAGCAGATACGTTGCCTGTTGCACCTACACTGAAACTATTATTACCATTGGCAAAGGTTGCGCCCTTCACGTTTCCGCTGGCGTCGACATTAAAGCTGTCGCTCGTATTGCCAAAGGTCTTCCCCTTTACATCTCCCGTCGCGGTCACATCAGCAGCCGACACGTCGCCGCCGGCATTGACGTTAAACGTATTGGACGTATTGCTGAAGGTCGCGCCTTTTACGTCGCCAGTTGCCTGGACATTGCCGGTCGAAGTAATATCAGCTGCTTTCACATTGCCCCCAGCATCTACGGTAAAGGTATCCGTCGTATTAGCAAACGTTGCCCCTGTTACATCGCCTTTGGCCGTCATGTCGTTAGCTTCTACATTGCCGGATTCATCAACGGTAAAGCTTCCGTTCGTATTCGCAAAGCTTCCTGCTGTCAGTTTGCCATCAACGGTTGCTTTTCCGGCTTCCAGATTCGTCGTATCTACAGTGCCGGCCGTAACCGTTCCACCCGTCGTCAGGCCTCCGACTGTCGCCATGCCGGTAATGTCAACATCGCCATTGATCGCTGCGCTGCCTGCCGTCAGCTTGCCTTCCGTGGAAAGACTTCCTGCTGTCAACGAACCGCCAACGACTGCATCCCCGGTAATGTCTGCACTTCCGGCTGTTACCGTACCTTCGACGGTTGCTTTATCCGCTTCCAGATTCGTCGTATCGACGGTATTGGCCGTAACCGTTCCTTTCGTCGTCAGGCCTCCGACTGTCGCCATGCCGGTAATGTCAGCATCGCCATTGATTGCTGCGCTGCCTGCCGTCAGCTTGCCTTCTGTAGAAAGGCTGCCCGCTGTCAACGCGCCGCCAACGGCTGTATCGCCGGTAATATTTGCGCTTCCGGCTGTTACCGTGCCTTCAACGGTTGCTTTATCCGCTTCCAGATTTGTCGTGTCTACGGTATTTGCCGTGACCGTTCCACCCGTCGTCAAGCCGCCAACTGTCGCCGTGCCGGTAATGTCAGCATTGCCATTGATCGCTGCGCTGCCTGCCGTCAGCTTGCCTTCCGTGGAAAGGCTTCCTGCAGTTAACGAACCGTCAACGACTGCATCCCCGGTAATATTTGCGCTTCCAGCTGTCAGCTTGCCATCAACAGTTGCTTTATCCGCTTCCAGATTTTTCGTATCGACAGTATTGGCCGTGACCGTTCCTTCCGTTGTCAGGCCGCCGACCGTCGCTATGCCGCCAATGGTCGTGTTTCCATCAATGACCGCACTGCCGGCTTTCAACTGGCCTTCTGTCTGAACACTACCAGCCGTTAAGCTTCCGCCAACGGTAGCAGCGCCTTCAATAACGGCGCTGCCAGCAGTGAGCGTCCCTTCAACGTCAGCTTTACCAGCATTTAAATTTGTTGTATTAACTGTACCCGTCGTAACGACATCGCCGTTAATCTGCGTTTCCTTGCCTTCCGCTCCGTTGCCAAAAACAGATCCGTCTTCTTCCGTTACAGCAATGTAGCTCTTTCCTTGCTGAATACCGATTAAATCATCGCGGACTTGGAATTGGCTTTGTCCAGCGCGTGCATATAAGGTACCGTCTTCGTTAACTTCAAAGTTTCTATCTGCCGCCGAGAACGCTCCTTCTATTTCCGCATTTCCATCAGTATAGATATTACCGTCGTTATCAACATACAGCCCTTCGCCGTTATCCGTACCCCCAACAAACAGGCCGTCTTTCGTCAGCGAATTATACGTTCCCTGACCGTTATGAGCATAAAAGCCTTCTTCATTGTAAATAGTATGCTGTCCATCCGGCGTCGTAACAGTAGAACTGCCGCCTTCGCCGGGCTGCCCTTCGTCTTCATTTGCCAAGGGCGCAACGCTCTTTACCAAGGGGCTCTGTACGAGCGTGACCAGCGTATCCGAAGAGGTGCTGTTCGTTTCTTCTACCTGGGCGTTGAGCAGGGCGTAGGGGTCCGTCAGTTCTTCAGCCTGTACGGGCGCGGCGCAGAGGCCCGTCGTCAGCACCAAGGCGGCCAATACGGCGGCGGCGCTCCGGCCGACACGGCTGCTCGTGCTCTTCGTGCAGCTATGAGCCAGTTCGGATACGACGACGTATTGATGTTTTACTTTACTCCATATGACTTTATATATTCGGTTCATACCTATTTCCTCCTTGCTATG
This sequence comes from Megasphaera sp. SW808, assembly GCF_012027795.1. NCBI lineage: Bacteria > Bacillati > Bacillota > Negativicutes > Veillonellales > Veillonellaceae > Megasphaera > Megasphaera sp. SW808. Next base: position 71,460 of record NZ_SJOT01000010.1, on the reverse strand, counting down.
GTAATACGTGTTCTTTTTTGCTTCGATGCAGGGAAAACCAGCGCAGGCGGCAGGCGGCGCTGCAAAAAGCGATCCGCCGGTCGTAGGGCTCGGTGATTTCCACGTAAGCTCCGCAGTTTCGGCAGTGAAAGGCGTGGCGTATGGTCTGGGATTTGACTTTTTCCGAGTGCTTCCAGTATAGCCGCTCACAATGGGCCGAGCAGAATTTTGTCCGCCGGTCCGTCGCCTCGGTCACCCGCACCAGCTTGCCGCATTTCAGGCAGTGAAAGGTCCGCAGGGCTTCCTTTTTCCGCGACGACCGGCCGTGATCGTTTACGCCGTGCCGGTGGGCGTAGCGCCGGCAGTAATTGCTGCAGTATTTCTGCGTGATTCGGTCCGCTTCAAATTCTTTGCCGCAAACGGGACATATGGCTTTCCGTTTCATAGGCAACCTATGGATTCTCTAGCAAGCACACGGAGCGCGCGCCGGGCGAAGCAGTTCCGGGCACGCAAAAAAGACAGCATACACCTATGCTGCCTGAAAAACATGGTATCGCCAGAGTATACGAACCCCCCAAAGGACGGCGCTGAAAAAGAACGCACGAATTCCCCAAGCCGGGTCATCGATACGCCAAAGCATGTATAGGAGGTAGTATTTATACCACTACGGTACCCCCCCCCCCGTATGGAATTTCAGGAATTTGTCCGCTCCTGCGATGCCATTCCAATCGTTTCGGCTAGAGATCATCTGTTTCACCCCCTTCTATATACTTTTTAGTCTAGCATGTTATATCGGCAAATGCAATATCCCCTAATCCAATAATTATGAATAAATCGTTAAATCTATATTAAAATATTATCGTCACCTCTTTATACCCTATGGTATGCAATACCTGTAAATCAGGCCGTTTTTCGATTGCAGCTCGTTGTGCAATGTAAAAAACTTCCATTCAGGCGAAACGAAGTGTTTAATGTCCAATGGATAAAAATACACTATATGGTTTAAAGCCACCCCTAAAATAAATGACGAGACCCGATGTTTATTACATTTTCCGCAAATCATTCCACCCCATCAATGTATCATATCAAAAGACACTGCATCCTCTTTCCTTCTGCCTAGCACTCTCTATCGTATCTTACAAAAAAAGACGCCTGCTCTCGCAGACGCCTTATTCAAATTACAGCAGATGATTCATTTTTCCTAATTCTACTACATACTCAACGGATACACGGGCGCATTTGGCAATAGTCTCTTTAGAAATACCTTCTCGCAACATTTCTAATATCATCATTGTCTCCTTATTTTTTGCCCCCTTTTGCGCTCTCGTTCTCTCACCTTCAGCAAGCCATCTTCTTTAATTCCATGACCAACGTCATATATTCTCGCCTCATTTCATCGTGCTGCTTCATGCACCTACGCACAATCCAGTATAAAACAGGCCGCTTGCTCCCGCAAGCAGCCTCTCCATTATAACAAATGATTTTTCTTGCCCAGTTCAATAATATACTCGACCGATGTCTGCGCACAGTCCGCAATAATTTCTGCAGAAAAGCCTTTTTGCAGCATGGCTAAAATCATGTTTCTCGTACCTTCTGCAATACCTTCCTGCCGCTGCCGTTTCAGTTCCATTGCCAACGTCATATATTCTCGCCTCGTTTCATCGTGCTGCTTCATGTACGGATACACTACCCAATACAAAACAGGCTGCTTGCCTTCACAAGCAGCCTCTCTGTTATAACAAATGTTGTTTTTTACCCAATTCAATAATATACTCTGCCGACGTCTGCACACAGTCCGCAATAAATTCTACAGATAGCCCCTTTTGCAGCATAGTTACTATTATTTTCTTCTTTTCGTTTGCACTGCCTTCTGCAAGACCTTCTGCAAGGCCTTCTGCAATACCTTCCTGCCGCTGCCGCTTTAATTCCATTGCCAACGTCATATATTCTCGCCTCGTTTCATCGTGCTGCTTCACGCGCCGCACTTCCTTATCCACTTCTTGTACAAATACGCCTTCCGCCGCCTTGCCGTCGACGTACCGCAAAAACGCCCGCACGTCCGGGTCGAGGGCCTCGCTGTCGCCTTTGCTGTTCAGAAATATTTTCGTCGCCTCGTCGTTCAGCTCTATGCCATCCTGCTCTACGCAGCGATTTCTAAATGTGTACATCGGCAGGCCCCGGTCAAAGGCGTCAAAGGTGCAGATAAAGATGATATACGCCGGGTTCAGCATACTATAATCGTCGCCCTTTTCCAGGACGTCCATATCGATCATGGCCTGATAGTAGCGCGTCCGCTTGGCCAGGCCGTTGTCCTTTTCGTCAGTACACTGCATTTCAATATCGAATACCCGCCCCGTATCGTCCTTGACATAGACGTCCAGGCGCACGCTTTTGCTGTCCAGCCGGATGTCGATGGTCTTCTCCGTATCGGGATAAGTAATGTCGGCGATCTTAATCTGCAGTATTTTCTCAATTAAATGCTGGCACAGGCGCTTGTTGCGCATGACCTTTTGAAATAAAAAGTTGTCTTGTATGGTCAGTTCTTCCCAGTCCTTAATTCGCTTCACGGCCTCGCCTCCTTCTACTTGGATTATACCAAACATGCGTACGCCTTGGCAATATACGACCTATGCAAAAATCGGCAGCTTTCTTTTTCGAATACTCGAATATTCATAGATCATATTCATCGAAGATTTGTAAACAATATAGAAAACCTCAGGATTTCCAACGAATCGAAAATCCTGAGGTTTCCTTACGCCGCAGCCTGGCCGCGCATGGCCGGATATTGTATGATGCCTGCGGCGATGGCCCTGGCGGTTTCGTCCTTATGGGCCTCGTAGCAGCGCATGTCGTAGTCGTTGTCGATGAAGCAGACTTCTACCACGACGGCGGGCATGGCCGTGTTGCGCAGGACGAAGAGGCCCGGCCGCTCTTTCAGCCCCCTGTCGGGCAGGTTGAGGACGGCCTTGACGTTGGCCTGGATGCAGTGGCCCAGGAGCAGGCTTTGGGGCGTATTGGAAATGAGGGTTTCCGTGCCCGTGGCCCGCTTATTGAAGGCATTGAAATGAAGGGACACGAATACGTCCGCTTCGGCGGCGTTGGCTTGTCCGCAGACAGCGTACAAATCGTCGGACTGGCCCAGGACGACGGCGACGCCGTTTCGCTCCAAATAGGCCTGGACGGCCTCGGCCAGCTCATAGGCCAGGTCGCATTCGCGCAGGTTCAGGGCGGCGTTGACCGCCCCGCTGTCCAGCAGGCGGTCGTGGCCTGGATTGAGATAGACTTTCATCGGTATAGTTCCTCCTAATCAGCAAATACAGTATGCGGATGATAAAGACGACGGTCCGTTTATCGACAGACCTCAAAAAGCGCAGGATCTTCTGCATGGGCATCCTCCTCTCTGGGTCGCTTCGCCATGTACAGGGTCACGCAGCCCGTCTCATCGAGCTCCATCATCGTGACGTAGGGGCTGGCGCAGCGGTCTTCCCGCTCCCGGTCGGCCCGGCAGTTGGCGATTTCCATTTTGTTGCGTTCGATGAGCTCCTCGCTCATGTGGGGAAAAAAGGACCGGGCAAAGGCCGTCAGGCCCTCCGATACGACGAGGCCCGGCACGGAGCGGCGCTGGCCGAGGGCCGTCCGGACGCGGCGCAGCTCGCCGGCCCGGCGCTTCCTCTCGGCGTGGGAAATCCGCGGCGGCGTCTCGTCCAGATAGATTGCACCTTCCTGTTGCCGGCGGCGGCGTTCCATCTCCCGCCAATGGGCGAGTACGTCGGCAATGGACGGCTCAAAGCGGTGGACCTCCAGGATGCGCCGCGCCAGGGCGCGGGCCTGATCCTCCGTCATGGGCGGCAGCATGTCCTTCAGGATGCGCATTCTAGCAGCCATCCCCGTCGGATTCCCAGATTTGCCGAAGCATTGTATCAACGTATTGATTAAATTCCTTCTCCCGTCGTTCATACATCGTCTCCCTTCGCCGCGGCCGTCCGCCGCTGTTGACCAGGACGGCCCGGATGTAGCGAATGCCGGACGCGCCGTTGTCCCTGGCAATGTCTATGGCGGCGCAGACCGCTTCGTCGCCCCAGCAGCGGGCCAGGTCGGTCAGCTCTTCCGCCGTGCGGCTGCTCATCTGGCCGAAGGCCGCCATATAGCGGCGCAGGGCGCCTCGTCCTGCCGAAGGGGACGGATCGTTCGCACCATCGCAGCCTCTTTGGGCTGCCGTAGTCCATACGGGTGCAATGCCGCTGTCGCCGCCGGGCTCGGCTATCTGGGCGCACGTATCCTGCAGGCCAGGGCGTTCTTCGTCCTGCCAAGGAGCTGCCGTCGGAGCTGCGTCGTCCCATACGGCAGGGGCTTCGCCGTCGTCATAAGAGGCAGCCGTACAGCCAGCCCCTTCCCGAACGGGAACGAGACCGCCGTCCGGGCAGGCCGAAGCCCTTTCGTCTGCCGCCATCTCGTCAGGGCAGACGTATCCCGACGGGGCAGCCTGCGCCGACGGCCGGGCATAGTCTTCGCCGCCGCAGCCCTGGTCATAGACAGATTCTTCCGCCGCTGTACCCCTTTCGGCCGGAGCTTCGGACGTATGGCAGCGCGCCTCGCTGCCTTCGGCCTTGCGGCGGCGGTAGCGGCGCATGCGGTCGCGGGCATCGCGGCGTTTTTTCTCGTCCCGGTCAAAGCTCTGGATTTCATGCCAGGGCACGATGCGGATCAGGCCCGTCTCGTCGCGGCTGATGAGGTCGATTTGCTCGAACACGTCGAGGACCTTTTCCACAAAGGCCCGGCGGCGGCGCAGCTGTCGGGCCAGCAGGGCCGTCGTCACGGCCTGCCCCTTGGCTACGTAAATGTATCCGTCGTCGTTGACCATGCCGGCCAGGTCCTTCAGATAAAACCAGATGACGAAATAGGAATCGCCGCTGGGCTGACTCAGCAGATACATCATACGTGGGTCCTGAAACAACCCGACCTTTGTCTGAAACCACCGCAGCTTCTTCATGGGCTGCTCCTTTCCGCCCGCCCTGGGGCCGTCTTTGCTCGCTACTGTATATGGGACAGGGAAGGGAGCGTTTATTTCCCCTTCAGCTATGCAGTTTCAGCATCTTTGTCCGCTATCAAAACACGCATCATTTATGTATATACAGCGGTATACCCTAAAAAAGAAACAAAAAAAACAAAAAGAAAAGATAAGACGTTACGCGTAACGGTACGGACGTATCGCAGCGGCTATCGTTGGGGAAATCGGCATAATGACGCCGACGAAGCCTATAGGCCCGTCGCCGTATGCGCCGATATTAGCCCGATATACGCCGGTATATTCCCGGGATGTCCCGCTGTATTTCGCCGTATAGCGGCGATTTTCAATCCGATGTCCGCCTACAAAAAAAGACCCTCCCTGCCGAATCGTCCGGCAGGGAAGGTACATGTATTATTTAAAGTAATTGGGATACTGCTTGCGCAGCACTTCCACGTCGATAATGCCCTTGTTGATATGCTCTTCCATAATGGCTACGCCGCGCTGGGCGTCGTGGCGCAGGATGGCTTCCGCCAGGGCCTGATGCTGGCTGTAGAGAATGTTCATCTGCTCGGCCGCCGCGGCGATGTTCAGCACGCGGGCCCGCATGTAGTCGGCCGTGGAGCTTTCGATGATCTGCCAGATATGCGGCTTGCCGCAGCCCTGGTACAGGATGCTGTGGGTCTGGTTGTCGCTGGCGAAAAAGCCGTTGACATCGCGGCGGCGCAGGTACAGCTCCTGCTCCTTCAGGCATTGCTGGAGCTTCCACATGTATTCTTCGGGAAACTCCCGGCAGGCCAGCTCGACGACAGCCGTCTCCATGGTCACCCGCAGAAAGCGGAATTCTGCCAGCTGCTCCGTATTGATCTTAGACACGAAGGTCCCCCGCTGGGGCAATACGTCGAGAAGGCCCTTCTGGGACAGGCGGATAAAGGCCTCCCGCACGGGAGTCCGGCTGACGGACAGCATCGTCGACAGCTCCTGTTCCGACATGGCCGTCCCAGGCACCAGATGCAGATTCATGATGTTATCGTACAACACGCGGTAGGCGTATTCCCGCACGTTTTCCCGCGGCTCTTTTTCCAGTAATCGTAACTGTTCCATTGGCGTCCCCTGTATCTAAAAAATTACCATACTTCATATTCTACCATATTACGGCTTCAAATTGAAATGCATTGGCTAAAAAAATGATGTATACCGATACAAAAAATGCGTCCTCTTTCTGTACTTTGACGAAAAATACCCCCTTGCCGCAGAGGCAAGAGGGCAGGAGACGTTATTCTTCCCGTTCCAGGCCGGGGTCTTTGTTGTCCTTCAGGATGAATACCTTGACCAGGACGACGATGATCATGAGCACGCCGACCTGTCCCATCAGGGGATAGAGGAAGCCGATGAGCTTGCCGAAGCCGATCTGGGCGCCGAAGTAGGCCACGACGCCCAGGACGACGGTCACGGCCATCTTGACGGTCTTGTTGGGCATCCACTGCTCCAGCTTGTTGATGACGACCCAGAACATGGGAGCCGCCGTGCTGTAAATGCCCAGGAGCAGGATGACCGAGAAGATGAGGGCCAGGGCCGGAGCGAACTGCTGGGCCAAAAACAGGTTGGGAACCTGAAGCTTTGCTACTTCCGCCGGGAAGCAGAGCATGGCCGCCATCATGAGGGCGCTGGCGATCATCAGGGCCACGCCGCCGAGGAACCCGCCGAGGAAGGCTTCGCGCCGGCTGTTGGCCTTGCCGCCCAGCCCCGTCAGGAAGGGGATGGAGCCGAAGACCATGCAGGACGCGTACAGGACGCCGCTGAACCAGGCCGAATCGAGGATGTCGTACGTCGAGAACCACCAGGATTTCGTCGAGCGCAGGTCGTATAAGACTTCCCAGCCCTTGGCCCAGTCCGTATTGGCGTTGAGGACTGTCAGGATGCCGATGCCGATGGTAAAGAAGATGATGACCGGCCCCATGGAGCCGATGACGTCGGCCAGGCGCATCAGGCCCAGCAGGATGGACAGGATGCACAGGAGAGCCATAAACACGCTGCCCACGTCGCCGGGCAGGGCGAAGTATTCCGAGGCTACAGCTCCCGTGCCGGCGATCATGATCGACACGACGCTGAATAAAAATAAGATCGTAACCCATTCCAAAAACGTGCCGATGTACTTGCCGCAGTAATAGTGAAAGACCTGGGTGTGGTACTTCAGCTTCAAATCGTAGCCCTTCTGCATGAGGGCCCCGCCCAGAAAGGCGAAGATGAGCATGCTGACGAAGCAGCCGATGATGCCCTGAGGGCCGAAGGCTCCGAAGAACTGGAGGATTTCCTGGCCTGTCGCATAGCCCGACCCGATGCTGAAGGCGCAGTAAGCGCCGGCGAAAATGATGACGTTGCGCAGGCTGACTTTTGTGTTGCTGTCTTGATTCATATCCATCTCTCCTTTATCGCGCCGCCTGCAGTTCCGCTTCGATACGCTCTAAGCGGCGCGCTAATTCCGTAATGTCCTGAGGCACGCGCAGGCGGACGTGGCGCTTGCCGATGCCTTCGAAGTCGACGCCGTTTTCCACGCGGATGCCGTATTTCCAGAACAAGGCTCCCAAATCGACGTCCTGATCCGTATAGAACAGGGTAATGGGCACGTCGTCCCGCGTCGCCGACGTCTTGAGCACCTGCAGTCCGCTGATGAGCCTCTGATTGTTCTGGGCGATGAGATCCCGCGAATAGGCCAGGAAGGCCGGGTCGGACAACACGACGGGAATCATGGCCGCTGCCGGCGTCGTCAGGTTCATCTCGCCGCCGAAGGCTTCCAGAATACCGGCCATAGCCTTGGGAACGGCGATGTAGCCGGCCCGCAGGGCCCCTAAGCCGAAGCCCTTGGAAAACGTCCGGGTCACGATGAGGTTGTCGAACTCGCCGAGAAGGCACAGGGCCGACTCGGATTTGTCCAAAAAGTCGCCGTAGGCTTCGTCGACGAGGACGAGGACGCCCTTTTCCCGGGCCACCGTCAAAATCCGCCGCAGGTCGGCGATGGACAAGGCCTGCCCCGTCGGGTTGTTGGGATTGTCCAGGTAGGCCAGGCGGTGATGTTCGCTGATAGCCGCGACGTATTCGTCTACAGGGAAGGCGAAATGGTCCTCTTCCCGCAGGGGCACGACGTCGACTTCGGCTCCGCAGGCCCGGGCGTCCGTCGTATACGACGAAAAGCAGGGCTGGGGAGCGAGGACCCGCGTCCCGTCTTCCAGAAAGATGGAGTTGACAGCCCGCAGGGCGCTCATGGAGCCGCTCTGCATGCTGAGTTGGCTGACGTCCAGAGATGCGACGTCGGAAAAGTACTCGCAGATATGCCGCCGCGTTTCCACGTAGGGATGAGCCGGATAGCTGGCCAGGACGTCGAAGGTCGCCGCGTACATGTCCTTCGTCAGCTTCGGCGTGACGCCGCAGGGGTTGATGCCCAGGGAGCAGTCGATAATATCCTTCTCCAGAGCCGTCCCCTCGTCCTTCAGGTAGCTGTGCCGCACCATGCCCTGCAGGGCCCGGCGAATACGATATTCCATAGGTAAAACCTCCTCATGACGCAAATCCCGCCGAGGCAGCCTGATCCAGGCGCAGGGGCAGAACGCGTTTCATAATTTTCCGCTCATATTGATAAAATATGATGTTTTGTCCTTCATTATAGACTACGTAAATCCTTTTGTAAAGTAAAACGATTGTGTATTAAAGTATACAAAACAAGCCTCGGCATAACCAAAAAAACGGGCCGAGGACATGTCGTTCCTCAACCCGTTTTGGTGTAGTTCAATCTGCTATTCTGCTTGTTCGTTTTGGAATGCCGCCAGCTGCTCTCTTGTCGGCAAGCCTTCGTTATCGCCAGGAACCTGGATAACCATTGCGCCGATAGCCGCGCCGCGCTGCGCTGCCCCTTCCATAGACAAGCCTTCCAGCCAGGCGCTGGTAAAGCCGACGGCAAAGCCGTCTCCGGCTCCGACGGTGTCGACGACATTGTCTGCATGGTAACTCGGCACATAGAACTCTGATTTGTCGTCGCAAACATAGGAACCGCTGCTGCCGCCCAGCTTGATGACGACGAGCTTCGCGCCCCGTTCCAGATAATAGCGGGCGATGGCCTTTTCATCGTCCAGCCCGGTCAATATCTTTCCTTCGCTGAGGCCGGGCATGACGATATCGGCGTACTGGGCGGCATCGTTGATGACGCTGGCCATCGTTTCCGTATCGGGCCAGAGCATGGGCCGCAGGTTCGTATCGAAGGAAACGGACACGCCGCGGCGGCGGGCTTCCTTCATGAGGGCCACGACGGTCTGGCGGCACGACGGCGACAAGGCCAGGGGAATGCCCGTCGTATGGAGATGTGTCACACCGTCCCAGCAGATGCCCTGCAGGTCGTCAGGCGTCATGAAGGAGAAGGCCGTATACTTGCGGATGTTCGCCACGGCCGGGTCGCCTTCCAGGACCCGTTCCTTCATCTGAAAGCCCGTCATATGGGCCTCGTCGGTCTGCACGTAGTCCGTATGGATTCCGTTGTCTTTCAAAAAGGCCCGGATGCTGCGGCCGAAGGGGTCGCCGCCGACCTTGGAAATATAGGATACGTCATGGCCTAAGCGGGCCATGCCGACGGCGTAATTTAATTCGGCTCCGCAGACGTGGCGGGAAAATTGCTCCACTTCGGCCAAATCGCCGGGCCGGTCAGCAATGAGCAGGCCCATAGCTTCGCCGATGGTTAATACCTTTGCCATAGAAATCCTCCTGTTCCAGTAAAAAGCCGCCGCATAAAGAATATAGTTTTTCTTTCAGCGCGGCGGCTTCCTTTACTGCTCGTATATGAACTTAGTACTTATTAAATGAACAACGATAAAATTAACACTACGCCTAACCCGACGACGGAGTTGATTAATTCCAGCAAGCCCCACGTTTTGAAGGTTTGGCCGATAGTTAAGTTGAACGTTTCCTTCATCATCCAGAAGGCCGCGTCGTTCGGCATGGTAATCGTATTGCTGCCGGCGGCTGTCGCCAGCATGAGCAAGGTCGGATTTACGTTGAACACGGGAATCAGCGGCGCTACGATGCCGGCGGCGGTAATAGCCGATACAGCGCCCTGGCCCGTAGCCCAGCGGATAATGACGGTGATGAAGAAGGCTAAAATCAGCGGCGAAATGGACAACCCCGTAACGGCGGCAGCAATGTGTTCGCCCACGCCGGCGTCGACGATGACCTGCTTGAATACGCCGCCGGCTCCGATAATCATGACAACTGTCGAAATGCCTTTAATCGCCGACGTAATGGAGTCCGACGTTTCAGAAATCGTACGGCCGGCACGGACGCCGAACACGTACATCGCAACCAGTACGGCTACCAACAGGCTGACGTTGGGGCTGCCCAGGAACTCAAATACGGTGTATACGAGGGAGCCTTTGGCAGCGAAGTTGGCAATGACCGTGTGGCCGATCATGAAGACTGCCGGAAGCAGGGGAATAAGCAGGCAGATCAAGAAGGGCGGAAGTCTGAACGAGCCGAGGGACGTTTCGTCGATGTTCCCCAATTTAGGCGCTGCGTAGGTATCGATGCCCTTTAAGAATTTCGGCAAAATAATACCGGCGCAGACGATAGAGGGAATGACGACGACGAGGCCGAGAAGATATACCATGCCGCTGTCCGCGCCGAAGGCGTCAACCAAAGCGACAGGGCCCGGCTGCGGGGGAAAGAGGCTGTGAGCCTGCGCGATAGCCGCCAAGGCCGGAATGATCAAAAACATGTAGGGAATCTTCGCTTCCCTGGCGATGCTGACGACGAGAGGGACGACGACCATGAACGCGACTTCAAAAAACATGGAAATCCCGAAGATAACGCCGACAGCCAGCACGCCCCATTTCAGCATGCGGACGCCGCAATGGGCTACGATCGTATCGGCGATCTTTTTCGACGCGCCGCAGTCAGTCATGAGCTGGCCGAGAGCCGCGCCGAGGATGACGATCAGGCCGACGCCGCCTAAGGTGCCGCCGGCGCCTTTCGTAATCGTCTTGATGAGCGTCGTCGTGTCCATGCCTTCCATGAAGGCGACAAAAATAGCGATTAATAAGAGGGCGACCATGCTGTGCATTTTAGCTTTTACCGTTAAGAATAGCAGCAGTGCAATGGCGACGATTACCCATAGGACGGGCAATAAATGTTCCATGATAAAACCTCCTAAACAAATTATGGTTGCAGATTCTAGGAGCGTAAGCCCCTAGAATCCGCTAATTGCGATTATTTCACGTACTTGACTAATGTATTGCGGACAGCATGGGGGCCGGCGATGAGTTCTTCGAAGTAGCCTTCGATCTTTTCGCCTAGGCCGACTTCGTACAGGTCGCTGCCGAAAATCCCCTTGTTGGACAGGATGGGGCGGAGCTTGCCTTTGGCCGAGGCAACGTCGCCGAGGACAACGCCCTGCAGGGCTTCCTGCACGTTCTGGAGCAGCGGGTCCGGGCTCGGCGTGAAGGCCTTGCCTTCGTCGTCGACGGCCAGGAGGTAGCGGCACCAGCCGGCGATGACCAGGGGCACGTAGGTTAGGTCTTTGGCTTTATCGCCGTAGGCGCGGATCGTTTCGCCGAAGCGGATGCCCACCTTCTGGGACGTGTCGGTGGCGATGCGCTGGGGCGTATCGGGCAGGTTGCCGTTGGTCAGGCGCTGTTCCAGGACTTCGGCGATGAAGGCCTTCGGGTCGAGGACGCCGGGGTTGGTGACGACGGGCAGCCCTTCGCCGTAGCCCATCTGTTCAATGAGGCCTTTGAGCTGGGGGTCCTTCATTTCGTCGGCAATGAGGGTGTAGCCGAGGAGGCAGCCGTAGACGGCCAGGGCCGTGTGCAGCGGGTTGAGGCAGGTGCAGACCTTCATCCGTTCTACCTTGTCTACCGTTTCCCGGTCCGTAAAGATGACGCCGGCTTTTTCGAGGGCCGGGCGGCCGTTGGGGAACTTGTCTTCAATGACCAGGTACTGGGCGTTTTCGGCGTTGACGAAGGCGGCGTACGAGCCTTTATTCGTATGGATCAGCTCCGTATCGCCGAAGCCGATGCCTTTCAGGTATTCCTGTACCTTTTCCGACGAGCGGGGCGTAATCTTGTCGATCATGCTCCACGGGAAGGAGACCTTCGTTTCGTCGTTGATGTAGTCGGCAAAGCCCGGTTCGGCGACGCCGTTGGCAACCCACTGGCTGGCAAAGGCCGTCATGGCTTCTTTGATCTTGTCGCCGTTGTGGGAGCAGTTATCGAGGCTCAGGAAGGCGAAGGGGTACGCGCCGGCCTTGTAGCGGGCGTAGGCCAGGGCGGCGATGGAGCCCATGGAGCTCGTCGCGTGTTCCGGGCCGTTTTTCATGTCCTCGGCGACGGCAGGGAAATAGTTGCCGGCGTAGTCCGTCAGCTTGTAGCCCTTTTCCGTAATGGTGAAGCTGGCTACCTGCAGCGACGGCGCTTCGAAGATTTCCTTGAGGCGCTTCCAGTCTTCGGCAAAATCGGGACGGCAGACGACGGATTCGACAACGGAGCCGATGACTTCGTTTTCAAAGCGGCCGTCGGCGTACATGGTGACGGCCAGGCTCAAATTGTCGAAGGGGCGGTATACGTGCTCGATGACTTCTTCGTCGTACGTTTCAGCCGTAATGATGCCCGTTTTAGCCAATCCTTCGTCGAGCAAACGCTGCTGGAGGGCGGCGATGAAGGCGCGGAAAATATTGCCGCCGCCGAAGTGAATCCACTGGGGAGCTTCCTTCGTCGCGGCTTCCACAGCCTCTGTATCGAACTGATACAGGGCGATGCCGGCTTGTTCCCAGGCAACCTTGTCTTCGACGAGGCTGCGGCGATGTAAATGTAGCATGTCAGGTTCCTCCTTATCGTATACGTCCTATTTCTGGCCGCAAATGCGGTTGATAGCGTCCCAAAGGCCGCAGAGGTAGTTGGCGCCGAGGGCGCGGTCGTACAAGCCGTAGCCGGGACGGCCTTCTTCGCCCCAGATCATGCGGCCGTGGTCCGGACGGATGGGGCCGTCGAAGCCGATGTCGTAGGCGGCCTTGACGATTTCAAACATGTCGAGGTTGCCGATCTGCGATTTATGAGCCACTTCGTTGAATACCCACGGTTCGTGAACCTGTACGTTGCGGATGTGGAGGAAGTTGACGCGGCCCATCTTGCCGAACTTGCGGATGATGTGGGGAATGTCGTTCTGGCGGTTGGCGCCGAGGGAGCCCGTGCAGATGGTGAAGCCGTTGCTCGGGCTGTCTACCATGGCGGCGATCTTGTCGAGGTCCGATTCGTTCTTTACGATGCGGGGCAGGCCGAATACGGAAATGGGGGGATCGTCAGGATGGATGCCCATCTTGATGCCCACTTCTTCAGCCACGGGGATGACGGCTTTGAGGAAGTATTCCAGGTTTTTGCGCAGGCCGTCTTCGTCCATGCCTTCGTACGCTTCAAACAGGCGGGTCAGCTCTTTCAGCCGTTCCGGTTCCCAGCCGGGGAGGACGTAGCCGTTGCTGTTTTCCAGGACTTCTTTTACCATGTCCTGCGGCGTCTTGCCGGCTACCATGTGGTAGTCGTAAGCCAGGACCGTCGAGCCGTCGTAGAGGGGCTTGGCCAGCTCCGTGCGGGTCCAGTCGAAGACGGGCATGAAGTTGTAGCATACCATTTCGATGCCGGCCTTTGCGGCGTTGCGCAGGGACTGGATGTAGTTTTCGATGTACTGGTCGCGGCTCGGAAGGCCGAGCTTGATGTCTTCGTGGACGTTGATGCTTTCCAAATCCTTGAATACGAGGTTGTTCGCTTCAGCCTGCTGTTTGATGTGAAGCAGCGGCTCTACGGGCCACACTTCGCCGACGGGAATGTCGAACAATGCGCCGACGATGCCGTCCATGCCGGGGATCTGGTCGATCTGCTGCAATGTAATCTTGTCGTCTTTTTCTCCGTACCAACGGAAGGTCATTCTCATGCTCATACTGGTTTGCTCCTTTTGCATATGTGCGAATACTTGGTTACCTAAATAGTGTCTTTCGTTGTTTACATACTACCATACTAGTGTTATGTTAAGCAATATATTTTTCGTTGCTTGCAAATATGCTATAGTTATTTGATTTCCTATCTATTTATGGTATAGTGTATGCTATTTCCGCCCATAAAAAAAGCAGTACAGGCCTGACAGGCCTATACTGCTTGGGGATTCGTATACCTTATAAGATTACGTTTTTCTGATTTCCTGCCATGTAGGCGTCGATGTTGTCGAAGACGATGACGGCGCGTTTTTCCATGGATTCCTTCGTCGCAAAGGCTACGTGGGGCGTGACGATGGTGTTCTTGGAATGGAGCAGGGGATGATTCGTATCGAGAGGCGGTTCGTTTTCGAATACGTCGATGCCGGCGCCGGCGATCTTGCCGCTGTTGAGGGCGTCTGCCAAGGCCTGGGAGTCGACGACGGGGCCGCGGGCTTCGTTGACCAGGAAGGCCGTCGGCTTCATGTACGACAGCGTTTCGGCGTTGATCATGCCGCGGGACTGGTCCGTAACAGGGCAGTGGAGCGATACGATATCGGACTGTTCCATCAGTTCCTTCAGGGGAACGTATTTGATGAGTTCCGTATCGGCTTTATGGGAGAAGCCGTTGTAGGCGATGACCTTGGCGCCGAAGGCATGGACGAGCTCGGCGACGCGGTGGCCGATGGCGCCCGTGCCGATGAGGCCGACAGTCTTGCCTTCCAGTTCAGCGCCGATGAAGCCGGCCTTCGTGCCGCCGGCGCGGCAGGCTGCGTCTACCTGGGGCACGTAGCGGAGCAGGTCGAGGATCATGGCGATGGTCAGTTCGGCGACGGCAACCGTCGAATAGCCCGAAGCGTTGCTGACTTTGACGCCTTTGGCCTTAGCCGCTTCCAAATCGACGTGGTCGACGCCCGTAAAGGCTACGTTGATGTATTTCAGGTTCGGGCAGGCGTTGATGACTTCGCCTTTCAAGGGCATGTTGGCGATGATGAGGATATCGGCGTCCTTGGCTTCTTCGATCTGGACGGCCGGGTCGTCGTTGCGTTCGTAGGCGGCGAATTCATGGCCCTGTTCCCGCAGCGGCTTTACGTACGAATCGAGAAGTTCCTGACTGATTCCCAGCGATTCAAGCAATACAATTTTCATGATGTTCAATCCCCTTTCGGTATAGAAATTATCTTGTTTCATTATACGCATAGATTGACGATAATGTAAGATATGTATTACCAAACGACATGGGGTACCCTTCTATATGCAAAATTCATATGTCTATAACGTCTTCAGGGAGAGGCCAGTCGCCGTCATAAGTTCTTCCATAGAAGACGCGCCGACCTGTTTCGCCGCCTCGCAGACGATGAAGGCGCAGGCCCGGGCGTCGTCCAAGGCCTGATGGTGGCGGAAGGAATAGCCCAGGAAACCGGCTACCGTATCGAGCTTGTGATTGGGCAGGCCGGGCCAGACCTTGCGGGAAATTTCCACCGTGCAGGCGTACGTCGCCCGGGGCGGTTTCAATTCGTACGTCTTGAGGAGGCTGCGCAGGACCCGCGTGTCGAACACGGCGTAGTGGGCCACGAGGATGCGGCCCTCCAGATGAGGCCGGACGCGGTCCCACAGGGCGTCGAATTTCGGCTTGTCCCGCACCTGGTCGGGCGTGATGCCGTGGATGCGGATGTTGTCCGGCGAAAAGGACATGTAGGGAGGGCGGATGAGGGTATAGCCTTCCCGGACCGTCTCGTAGTCCCGTACGGAAACGGCCGCCAGGGAGCAGGCGCTGTTGTAATATTTATTGGCTGTTTCAAAATCGATAGCCGTAAAATCGAGCATGATAGTATCTCCTTGCAGCATATAGTATAATATGATGGTATTATACCACATCGACAGAGGAGAAGAACATGAATCCCATATCGCAGCGCCCCATCTGCCTCGGAGACCGTCAGCTGACGTACATCCTGGAGCGGAAGGCCGTCAAAAACATCAACCTCCGCGTCCGCCCCGACTTATCCATTTACGTGTCGGCAGGGCCCCGCGTCCCCATAGAGCACATCGAGGCCTTTCTGCAAAAGCAGGGTCCCTTCATCGTAAAAGCTCTGGACGAGTACGCCTGCCAGAAAGCCCTGCCGGTACTGGCCTTGCGGGACGGCGACGGCCTGTACGTGGCGGGGACGGCCTGCACCCTCGACGTGCGCCTGGGCCTGCGCAATACGGTGCGCCGCCGCAGCCGGACCGTATACATGGAGCTGGCCGACAACACCATCGAACAGCGCCGCCATCTGTACCACGAGCTGCTGCGCAGGGAAGGGGAGAAGCTGTTCGCCGAAAGCCTGGCCCGCATCTTCCCCCGGCTTTCGGCCTACGGCATCGCCATGCCCAAGCTCCGCCAGCGCGTCATGCGCTCCCGCTGGGGCTCGTGCATGCCTGCCAAGGCCATCATTACCATGAACACCTATTTAGCCATCATGCCGGAGGAAATCATCGACCACGTCATGCTCCACGAGCTGTGCCACCTCGTCCATCCCAACCACTCGCGCCACTTTTACAACGTCATGACGATAATCATGCCCGACTGGAAGGAGCGCCGCGCCGCCATGACGCCATACCTGCCGTACTGCGTGTAGTATTGTTATAGAAAGGAGTAGAACTATCCATGGCTAGACACATTTACCCGAAACGCAATCCGTATCCGCCAGTTTCTTTAAACCCTATGACCTTTTTAGATACGTCAAGTAATCGATGGTCTGATCGCATCCTATTTTCCCCGAAAGAAGTATCCGAACTAACGGGAGTCCCTTTGACGGGCATCTATGAATTATGCTACAGCGGACAGCTGCAGGCTTTTAAAATTGGCAAGCGATGGCGTATTCATCGCGAAGGATTGTACAACTACTTAAAACATCAACTGGACACGGCGATTATCATATAAATCCTCAGCAGCATCTCACCAACTACATCTCGTCGTATTGCAAAAAAATTGCGGAACTGTCATCTCGACGACAATTCCGCAATTTTTTATGTCTGCCACCGCGTACAGCCTATCATAATTGGACCGTCGGCCGCTTTTCCAGCAGCGCTGGCTTTCCCTGCCAGAAGGTCATGATAAAGACCGGCTTGATAGCGTCGTGGTTGGCGTCCAGGGCGATCATGCCCGTCACGCCGTGGTAATCGATGGTCTTGGCCAGCTCTGCGGCGATTTTTTCCGGGTCTGCCGAGCCGCTGCGCCGCACGGCCTCAGCTACCATCATGAAGGAGTCGTAGCCCAGGGCGGCGTAGCTGTCGGGAAGCTCGCCGTATTTTTCATAATAGGCCTCGGCAAATTCCTCCGCCACGGGTTCGCTGGCGTCGTTGGCATAGTGGTCCGTATAGAACAGGTTCTGCAGATACGCCGGCGACAGGGACTGGGCCATGCGCCGGCCGTTCCAGCCGTCAGGGCCTAAAATCAGGGCCGCAATGCCGGCGTCGCGGGCCTTTACGATGAATTCCATAGCCTTTTCATCGTAAAAGGGCGCATATACGACCTGGCACGGCGAAGCCTTCAAGGCCGCTACGGCCGCCGCAAAGCTGTCATCTGACGAGACGTCAACGTAGACCGGTACCTGGCCGCCGTCGGCTAAGAAGGACTGCTTGAAAAAAGCCGCCAGCCCTTTGGAGTAGGCCTGCCGTTCGTCGTACACGACGGCGGCCGTGCGGGCCTTCAGCTGGCCGAAGGCGTAATCGGCCATAGCCCGCCCCTGATAGGAGTCGATAAAGGTCGCCCGGAACATGTACTCGTGGGCTTCGCCCGTCCCATGGTCGACGGTGATGTCGGGATTGGTGCCGGCCGGGCTGATGACGGGCATCTTCGCCGCCGTCGCGTCGCGGACGACGGCCAGGGCGCAGTGGGATAAGTTCGGGCCGATCATCGCCACGGCATGGCGGCTCGTCAGCTGCTTCACCGCCGCTTCGGCGTCGCCGGCGCTGCCGTGATTATCGACGGCGACGACCGTTACGGCCTCGTCCAGCAGGCCGCCTTCGGCGTTGATCTTATCGCGGGCCATGCCGATGCCCCGGGCCGTCGCCTCGCCGTAGGCCTTTTCCTCGCCGCTGAGGGCCAGGTTGACGCCGATGACGACGTTATGGGGCCGCTGGACGTAGGACGTGCCGAAGCCCAAGGCGCCGACGACGATAAAAAACAAGATAACGCTGCCATAATATTTGAGTTTCTGCATAACAACCTGCCTTTCAAAAAAAGAGGCGGCGCCGCCCTATATAGGGCAGCGTCCCCTCATCTTTACGGCAAGAACAACAAGGGGTCGGTCGGAGTCCCTTGTACGCGGACTTCATAATGGACATGGGGCCCCGTGCTGCGGCCCGTGCTGCCGGCCAGGGCGAGGATGTCGCCGGTATGCACCGTTTGTCCCACTACGACGAGAACCATGGAGTTGTGACCATATCGCGTGACAAAGCCGTTGCCGTGATCGACTTCGACAAGGTTTCCGTAGCCGTCTACCCAGCCGGCCGCCGTGACCTCGCCGGCCGCCGTCGCCTGAACGGGCGTACCGTAATCGACGGCAATATCCAGGCCTTCGTGGAAGCCCGTGCCGCCGCCGATGGGATTGCCGCGGTAGCCAAAGTTAGACGTAATCGTGCCGTACGCCGGCCAGATAGACGGCGTCGTCGACGATGCGTATTGCGCTGATACCTGCTGCATCTGCCGGACCTGCAGCCCCGCCGTATCGCTCAGTACGGTTTTCAGCGTAATGAAGCTGATAATGCGGGCGTTCGTTTTCGTTTCCAGACGGGCGGTGGCCAGCAGCAGGTCGTTGTAATCGGCAGACGAAAGATCCGGCCCTTTCTTCTGCGCCCCTGCTGCGCCACCGTCACCTTTTGGGCTGCTGCCCGTCCCTGCGCCCTTGACCATCTGGCGGAGCTCCTGGTCCAGGGCGTCCATCTTATCCATTTTTTCCTGAAGCGACGCCGTCTTTTCCCGCATGAGCTGCAGCTGCTGCTCGTGGAGCGACTCCTGGGCCCGGGCCTGCTGCAGGGAAATGAACTGGTACAGGCCGAACCCGATAGCCGCGACTAAGACGACGGCCCCGGCGATGGCCGCCCGCAGCGCCGTCCGATACTGCTGCGGCGACAGGGTGACCGGCTCCGTCCCGGAACGGCGCAGGGCGCCGGCCAGGTCGGCGGCGGACTGCGTCATATTGCGCCAACGGGCCCTAAGCCCCGTCATGATTTCCTGTAATTTCAAGGTCTATCCCTTCTTCAATCCTACAATACGGCGCTGCCGCGCCTGTTATCCTAATCCTTCCGGACCGGCTGCACGTCGCCGTGATAGTGCAGGGCCTGGTCCAGGCTTTCCTTTTCCTCTTCGCTCATGCCGTACAGGCATTTTCCCTCGACGATGGGCTTGGCAAAGATGCGCGACTCGCTGCGGCCGTATACGCTCGACAGGCAGAAGCCGTCGTCCTTGCCGTCCAGGACGGTGCAGGCGAAGCTCAGGTTGTTGCCGATGTTGTCAAAGGCGTTGTACCGCACGAAGCCGATTTTACGGAAGCAGTGGTTCTGCACGGCCAGGATATCCTTCTGGGTCTCGTGAATCCGGTCCAGCGTGTCCTGCAGGCCGTGGAGCTCCGCCACGTCCTCGCGCAGCTTGGCTTCGACGCTTTTCCCCGTTTCATCCTTCATAAAAAAGGTGTATTTTTCTTCCAGCGCCTTGATGCGCCGGTTCAATATGACAATATACGCCAGCAGCAGCACCAGCACGAGCCCGGCGATGCCGGCTCCTATCATGTACGCGAGCTGCGCGTCCAATCCGTAAAGCATGTCTTTCCTCCTGACAGGTCAATAACTTTCGTAAACAGGCCTGTTTTTGCCGATCACACGCGGAAAGAGGAAGGGGAGAAGGAATCCCCGTCTTCCGGCTCATCAGTCAAAATAGCCAGCAATCGTTCAAATTCTTCTTCTGAGGCAAAGGAAATCTCGATTTTCCCCTTCTTCTTGTTCCGGCCCAGACGGATGGCTACGTTGGTACCCAAATGCATCTTCATCCGGTCCTGCATGGATTCCAGATAGGCGTCGGGCTCCGGCGCGTCCTTCGGCGGCTCTTCCCGGAGCATGGCCCGGACCATGGCTTCGACCTGACGGGCCGACAGCTCCTGGTCGATGATGCGGGCCGCCGCTTCCAGCTGGGCCTGCCGTGCCTTCAGCTGCAGCAGGGGGCGGGCCTGTCCGATAGACAGGACGCCGTCGATTAAATACTGCTGGATTTCCTCCGGCAGCTGGAGAAGGCGCATCATATTGGACACGTGGACCCGGCTCCGGCCGACCTTTTCCGCCGCCTGCTCCTGGGTCAGGCCGAATTCCTGAATCAGGGCGCGGTACGCCGACGCTTCTTCTACAGGGTCCAAATCTTCCCGCTGCAAATTTTCAATGAGGGCCAGCTCTGCCGACGCCTGAGGCGCGCAGTCCCGCACGACGGCGGGAATCTTCGTCAGGCCGCAGAGCTTCGCCGCCCGCAGCCGCCGCTCGCCGGCGATCAGCTCGTAGGCGCCGCCCTTTTTCTGGACGACGACGGGCTGGATCAGGCCGTACTGCCGAATGGACTCGGCCAGCGACTGGAGCGCCTCATCGGAAAAGGCCCGGCGGGGCTGCTTCGGGTTGGGGGAAATCAAGTCGATGTCGATTTCCAGGGCTGCGCCGTCGTGAGGCTCCGGATGCTCCTTCAGCCCCAGGGCCTGCAGGCCCCGGCCTAAGGGCTGGTTCTTGCCCAGTCCCATCTTCTTAGCCGACACGGCGTATCACCTCTTTCGCTAATTTCGTATACACCTCGGCGCCCCGCGAATGGGGATCGTATATCGTAATGGGCTCGCCGTGGCTCGGCGCTTCGCCCAAGCGGACGTTGCGCGGAATAATCGTGTGGAACACCTTGCCGCTGAAGTATTTCTTCACTTCCTCCGTCACCTGGATGGACAAATTCGTCCGGCCGTCGTACATCGTCATGAGCAGTCCCAGGAGCTGCAGGCGGGAATTCAGATTGTCCCGCACCATGTCCACGGTCTGCATAAGCTGGGCCAGCCCTTCCAGCGCGTAAAACTCGCACTGCACGGGAATGAGGACGAAATCAGCCGCCGCCAGGGCGTTGAGCGTCAGCAGCCCCAGCGAAGGAGGGCAGTCGATGACGACGTAGTCGTAGGACTTCTTCACCTGCCCCAGGTAGGCCTGCAGGGCCTTCTTCAAAATATACTCGCGGTCTTCCATCGTGACCAGCTCCACCGCCGCGCCGGCGACGTCCATCGTGGCCGGTACGAGGGATAATTTCTTTATCATTGTCGGCTGCACGACGTCTTCCATCGGCCTTCCTTCGATCAGGCAGTCGTACAGATTCGTTTCCAAGCTCGCCTTGTCGACGCCCAAGCCGCTTGTCGCGTTGCCCTGCGGGTCCAAATCGACGAGGAGCGTCCGCTTGCCGCTTTCGGCCAGACAAGCGCTTACATTGACGGCCGTCGTCGTCTTGCCGACACCGCCTTTCTGGTTCGTTATGGCGATGATATGCGCCAACACACCCACCTCATTCCCTGTATATAAAGTCAACTTCATTTTAAAGTCTATATTATAGTATAGCATAGTCAATGTCTCGTAGCCAGTGGTCAGCGAGGTATGATAACGTAAAGTTGCAGAATGATTTACGTATGGTTCCGTTGTTCCAGCGCCAACCCAATCAGCCGGTCCGTTTGGTCAGCCATAAACAGGGGAATGTTCAGCATATCGTCGTCCAGCTTCAAATTATCCAGCGAAAACCGGACGCGGAGCTTCACCTGCTTTGGGAACAATTCCTTGAATTTCTTTAAGCTCTTGCTGGCTGTGTTTGCCTCGGATTTGACTTCGATTGGAAATATGTCGTTCTCCCGCTGAATTAAGAAATCTACTTCGTAAGGCGGATTGTTCTGGCTCCAGTACCGCGGAACGACTTCAAATTGCGTAATCAAGGTCTGCAGCACGAAATTCTCCGTCAGCGCCCCCCTGAACTCGGTAAACAAGCGATTTCCCTCGCCAAAGGCCGTCGGCGCCAGCTGAGCCAGCCGGCGGAGCAGCCCCACGTCTGCCAGGTAAATCTTAAACGCTGAAAGATCATCGTAAGCAGACACGGGCAGGCCCGGCGCGGTACTTCGGTAAATCTTATGCACCAGGCGGGAATCGACCAGCCACTGCAGGGCGTCCTCATATTCGCGGGCTCTTGCCCCTTCTTTGACTACTTTATAAAGAAACTTTTTATTTTCCCTCGCCAGCTGGGACGGAATCGATTTCCAGATCATCGAAATCTTGGGAAACTCGCTGACGTTGGGGTGCTTGGCAAAGTCTCGCTCATAGGCCCCCAGGATATCGGACAACGCCTCCTGCATGGCCTCCACATCCCGCGCCTCAGTCCACATCTTGACAGGTTCGGGCATGCCGCCGGTCACATAATACATTTTCAGCTTTTCGTATAAAGGATTAAAAAAGGCGTCGGGAATGGGCTCTAGGGTATTCACTGTTTCCAGATATGCTGCCAGGTTTTCATCCCCATTGGCCAGCAGGAACTCCGTAAAGGTCATGGGGTCAATCTGCATGAAGTTGACCTTGCCTACGGGGAACGAAGAGGGCTTTGCCAAAGCGATGCCCAAGAGGGAGCCGGCGCAGGCCACGTGATACTGCGGCGCATTTTCACAGAAATACTTCATGGAGTTCATGACCTTGGGGCAGTCCTGCACCTCGTCAAAAATGATCAGGGTTTGTTCCGGCACGATCTTTTGGCCGCTTGCCAGCATCAGATTCTGCAAAATCCGGTCTATATCCTTTGTCGTTTCAAAAAACTGCTTATATTCTTCATGTTCATCAAAGTTGAAATACGCCGTGTTTTCATAACAGCGTTTTCCGAATTCCTTCAGAATCCAGGTCTTGCCGACCTGGCGCACGCCTTTCAAAATCAACGGCTTGCGATAGGGGGAATTCTTCCATTTCAGCAGTGTATTCAATATCAATCGTTCCATAGGCCCACCTCATCACACTTTTATACGGTATTTAGTGTTGTTGTATCACATTTTTATTGTATATCACTGGCCATGAAAATGACAAGGCCCATCACAAAATTATCAGTAGCCTCAAATTTTTATGGTATAATAAGACCATCGTCACACATCGTTCAGAAGACGACTACACTACACGAAAGAAAGGGAACCATCATGCCAGTATACGAAGGTACCATACCCTCCATCAACATGGAGCAAGTGAGAGAATACGCCGCCCAGCGGGGACAAGGGGATGCAGACGACGCCGTCGTCAGCGAAGCCTGCACCACGGCCCTGCGCCTGGCCGCGCCGAAGGGCGTCTTCCAGCAGGGATACTACGACGCCGCGTCCCATCATATCCTCTGCAGCGCCCCCTTTAAGCTGAAAAGCGAGCAAATCGTCCCGTATTTGGAACAGGCGCGCATCCTTCTCATGGCCGCCGTCACCATCGGCCCGGCCGTAGAAGAAGAAATCGACAAGCGCTTCCTCAACCAGGACGTCGCCGGCGGCATCGTCCTCGACTCGGCGGCAGCTGTCGCCACGGGACAGCTCCTGGACCAGCTGACCCATCACATCAACGAAATCTGCGAACCCAAGGGATATAAAATCCTCTGGCGCGTCAGCCCCGGCACGGCCGACTGGCCCATCGGCCAGCAGATGGACCTGGCCAACGCCGCCGGAGGCGGGCAAATCGGCCTGGCCGTCACGGCCGGCGGCATGCTCAGCCCCCGCAAAACCCTGACAGCCCTGTTCGGCCTCGTCCCGACAGAAGAAGGCTGCGGCGGCTCCTGCTCGAGCTGCTCCATGTCGGGATGCTGCGGCAGCTGCTAAGCTGTTAATGTAATAGTATATAAGACGTCAAACGCCGCCGCGCGATGAAAAAGTCGCGCGGCGGCGTTTTGCCTTACCGTTTCAAATCCTCCATAAGCTCGGCGACAGAACCGAAGGTCCGGCTTAGATTCTTTCCCTGCTGTACGTTCTCTATAGCCGCTGTCGTCTCGGCGTTGGGAGCAGAAGGGAGTGCATCATCCGGTCCATCTTCGCCAAAGCGCCGTATCACCCGGCAGGGATTGCCGACGGCTACGCAGTTGGCCGGAATCGAGCGGGTCACGACGCTTCCGGCTCCGACGACACTGTTTTTCCCGATGGTGACGCCGGGCAAAATGACTACTCCACCGCCAATCCACACGTTGTCCTGTATTTCCACCGGCAGGGCGTAGGTGCGGAAGAAGGGCTCTTCCGTCTCGTTCCCGTCCAGACGCAGCCGTTCCTGGGGCAAAATGGGATGGGACGAGGTGTAAATCTGCACGTTCGAGGCGATGAGCACCTTGCTTCCAATCCGTATAGGCTTATTGTCTACGAAGGTGCAGTTCATGTTGATGATGACGTCGCTGCCGATATGGATATTCTTCCCATAGTCGCAGTAAAAGGGCGTGTCGATTTCTACATTTTTACCGATTTCGCCCAGCAGCTCCTCCAGGATAGCCCGTCTCCGTTCCGCGTCTTCATGGTCCGTCATATAGTATTCCCTCGTCAGCCTGCGCGTGCGGGCAATCAGCTTCATCGTCGCCTCGCCGTTTGTTTCTACAAAATCCGTCGTATCATACTGCATCGTATCGCCGCCTTTCCAAAAACCTGCGCCGGTATACGGAAAAGGCCGGCCCCAGATAGGCCGGCTCTTTTCCTCATGTTGTATTGTTATGGTGAAAATCCAAAAATCTCTTAGAAGATGTCGTGCAAGATGATGGTCTGGCTGCGGTTCGGGCCGACGGAGACGATGCCCAGGGGGACTTCCGTCAGTTCGCTGATGCGTTCCACGTACTTGCGGGCCGCTTCAGGCAGTTCTTCATAGGTCTTGCAGTCCGAAATGTGGCATTTCCAGCCGGGCATTTCTTCGTATACCGGTTCGACCTGTTCCAATACGTCAAGGCTGGCCGGGTATTCTTTGAGCAGCTCGCCCTGGTATTTGTAGCCCGTGCAGATCTTGATCGTGTCGAGGTCGTCGAGGATATCCAGACGGGTGATAGCCAGGTAGTCGAGGCTGTTCAGCATAGCCGCGTATTTGACGACAGCCGTATCGAGCCAGCCGCAGCGGCGGGGACGGCCCGTAACGGTGCCGAATTCATGGCCCGTGTTGCGGAGGTATTCGCCGATTTCGTTGTTCTGTTCCGCCGGGAAGGGGCCTGCGCCGACGCGGGTCGTGTAGGCTTTGACGACGCCGACGATGTTTTCCATGCGGCGGGGGCCGACGCCGGAACCGGTGCAGGCGCCGCCGGCCGTCGGGTTGGAGCTGGTGACGAAGGGATACGTGCCGTGGTCGAGGTCGAGCATGGCCGCCTGGGCGCCTTCAAAGAGGACCTTCTTGCCTTCCTTGACGTACAGGTTGGCCGAGTAGTTCGTATCCTTGACGTACTGGCGGATCTGGTCGGCGTAGCCCAAATATTCCTTGAGCATCGTATCGTAATCGAAGCCTTCGCAGCCGTAGTATTTCTCAAATAAGCGGTTCTTCAATTCCAAGTTGACGCGCAGCTTTTCGGCGAAGACCTTTTCGTCCATCAAGTCGCCGATGCGGATGCCGACGCGGTTTACTTTATCTGCATAGCAGGGACCGATGCCGTTTTTCGTCGTGCCGATCTTGGCGTCGCCCTTGAGCTTTTCGTCTTCTTCATCGATGCGGATATGGTAAGGCATGATGACGTGGGCCCGCGTGGAGATTTCCAGCTTGCTGATCTGCACGCCCTTGGACGTCATGCCTTCGATTTCTTCCAGGAGGACGGCCGGATTGACGACGACGCCGCTGCCGATGATGCAGGTCTTATCGGCAAACAAGATGCCCGACGGCAAAAGACGGAGCGCAAAGGATTTATCGTCGACGACGACCGTATGGCCTGCGTTGTTGCCGCCTTGGGAACGGATGACAACGTCCGCTTTCTGCGCCAAATAATCTACGATTTTACCTTTACCTTCATCACCCCACTGGGTGCCTATTACCATTGCTGTAGCCATATATTCAACATCCCTTCACTAACTTTCAAATTAACAAACACTTATATTATACACGAAAACCGGCTGAATTCCTATTCTCTTGCGAAAAATATATACAAAAGGCCGGGAGAATTTGGCATGGCTTCCATTTTTTGCATAGTTTTTACAGTATTGCGGTAGAAAACCCCGAAATTACCTTGCTATGATAGGGTATACATGGAAAAAATTGCAGTAAAACAGAATAAAGGCAGGGATTTTCATGGCAAAAACATACGTAATCGACACGAACGTACTCATCCAGGCGCCGTACGCCCTTCAATGCTTTGAAGAGAACCGCCTCGTCCTTCCGCTGGTCGTCCTGGAAGAGCTGGACGGCCTGAAAAAGGCCGACGGCGAGCGGGGAGCCAACGCCCGGCGGGCTATCCGCTTTTTGGAAAAGCTGCGCCTCCAGGGCGACCTGCTGGGCGGCGTGGCCTTGCCCACAGGAGGGACGCTGCGCGTCGAGGCCAACTGCTCCGATGTCGAGCTGCCGGCGGCCTTGCCCGACGACAAGGCGGACAACCGCATCCTCAAGGTCTGCCAAGGCCTGAAGGAAGAAGGGCCTATCCTCGTCACCAAGGATCTCGTCCTGCGCCTGAAGGCCCAGATCCTCGGCATCGAAGCCGAAGATTTCAGCACCGAGCAGGTCATCCCCGAGGAGGACCAGTACACGGGCCGCCTCCAGTGCTACGTGCCCGAAGACAAGTTCAAGGATTTCAAAAAGAAGGGCGTCCCGACGAAGGACGTCTACCTGTCCGACGCCGAAGGGAACACGAGCCGCCCGGACCTGACGGAAAACCAGTTCGTCATCTTAAAGGCCGACCAGTCCCTGCGCAAAACCCACCTGGGCCGGGTCAAGGGCAAAAAGATCGTCCCCCTGGAATACAAAAAGAGCCAGCCCTACGGCGTCAAGCCCCGCAACTCGGGCCAGTATTTCCTCCAGGAAGCCCTCATGAAGCCGGCCGATGAAGCGCCCCTGGTCATCGTCAAGGGCCAGGCCGGCACGGCCAAGACCTTCTACGCCCTGGCTGTCGGACTGGAGAAAATCGTCAACCGCCCGACCGGCGAATACCGACGCATCCTCGTCTGCCGTCCCAACGCCCAGTTCGACTCGGACATCGGCTTTCTGCCCGGCGACGAGCAGGAAAAGATTTCGCCCCTCATGCGGCCCATCATCGACAACCTGGAGCAGCTCATCGACGCCAGCGAGGAAGAGCGCTATGAAAACGAATTGGAGCTGAAGGACAAAATCGACGAGCTCTTCGACCGCCACGTCATCCAGACAGAGGCCCTCAATTTCATCCGCGGCCGCTCCTTCGTCAAGACCTACCTCATCATCGACGAGGCCCAGAACATGACGCCCAACCAGGCCAAGAGCATCATCACCCGGGCCGGCAAGGGGACGAAAATCATCCTGCTGGGCGACCCGAACCAGATCGACAAGCCCTTTTTGGACGAGCGGACCAACGGCCTGAGCTACGCCTCGGAAAAGATGAAGGGCAGCCCCCTGTGCTTTCAGATCACCATGACGGCCGACGAATGCGAGCGCTCCGAACTGGCCTTAGACGCCGTTCAGCGCCTGTAAATATAAGGAAAGGATAAGGGAAGGCGCGCCGCACAGGCGGAGCCAAGGCCTTCCCTGCACAGCACGACTATGAAAAAATTCACCTATGAAAACGTAATGAACGCCAAAGAACTGAACATCTACCTCGAACAGGGCAACGAAGTGCTCGGCGTCCTGGGCTACACGGAGCATTCGCGCCGCCACGCCGCCAAGGTCGCCGTCACGGCCGGCAAAATCCTGAAAAAGCTCGGCTACGACGAGCACACCGTCGAGCTGGCCCGCATCGCAGGCTACATGCACGACCTGGGCAACTGCATCAACCGCGTCGACCACGCCCACACGGGAGCCCTCATGGCCTTCCAGTTCCTCCGCCACTGGGGCGCGCCGCCTGAGGACATCGCCGTCATCATCACGGCCATCGGCCAGCACGACGAGGGCAGCGGCACGGCCGTAGACCCCGTATCGGCGGCCCTGATCCTGGCCGACAAGACCGACGTGCGCCGCAACCGCGTCCGCAATCAGGTCCGGGAAACCTTCGACAAGCACGACCAGGTCAACTACGCCGCCCTGTCGTCGAAGCTGAAAATCGACGCCGCCAAAAAGGTCGTCACCCTGGAAATCGAGCTGGACGAAACGATCTGCTCCATGATGGATTACTTCGAAATCTTCCTCCAGCGCATGCTCATGTGCAAGCGCGCCGCCGAACGGCTGGGCCTGCGCTTTAAGATGACGGCCAACGGCAACAAGATCTGCTGACCTGACCATATGCCGCCTCCGGCCCTTCTATGCCGGAGGCTTTTTCACGCCTTTATCCCATCCAATCCCCTCCAAGGTAGTCACATCGCCTCAATTCATCATGACAATTCGCAATACATATTATTCACACATAGAAAAAGATTAGATTTTTGCGGAGATTTAGTTTATAATGATGAATAAAACTTAAAACCTTTTTTGATTACCAAGGAGAGATTGCCCATGTTATTTGATAGATGCCGTATCGGCGGTATTGACGCGGCGTGTCCCATCGTCCGCTCGGCTACCTTTGAAGGGATGGCCGACGCCCAGGGATACCCTACGGATAAATTAGCTCAGATGTACGAACGCCTCGCCGACGGCGGCGTCGGCGTCATGATTACGGGAATGATGGCCGTCAGCACGCTGGAACCGCGGCAGCACCGCCAAATCCGCATCGACGACGACAGCTGCGTCGCCCCGCTGGCGGACATGGTACGGCGCGTCCACGGCCGCGGCGGCAAGATCGTCGCCCAGATCGTCGTCATGGGCTCGTCCATCATGATGCCCGAAGGGGAAGGGCGCATCATCGTCAGCCCCAGCGGCGTCACGGAGAAATTAGGCAAAATCGAACAGGAATCCCACGCCCTGACGACGGACGAAATCGCCCGCCTCACGGAAGACGCCGGCCGCGCCGCCCTGCGGGCCAAGGAAGCCGGCTTCGACGGCGTGCAGTTCCACAGCGCCCACGGCTATTTGGCCAGCAAGTTCTTATCGCCCTATTTCAACCGCCGCGACGACGAGTACGGCGGCAGCCTGGAAAACAGGGCCCGCTTCCTCTTGGAATGCATCGCCTCGATCCGCAAACACGTCGGCCCGGAATACCCCGTATGGGTAAAGATCAACAGCGAAGACTTCATGAAAGAGGGGGGCATGACCTTCGACGAAAGCCTGCAGGTCATGGAATGGCTGGCCGACGCCAAGGTCAGCGCCATCGAAGTGAGCGGCGGCAACATGTCGTCCCTGCCGCGCAAGGGCCCCATCCGGGCTATCCGCCGCACGAAGGAGCCCATGTATTTCGTCCCTTACGCTGAAAAGGCTGCGGCGAAATTAAAGGGCCGGACCGATGTCGGCGTCATCGGCGGCTTCCGCCAGGTCGGCGAAATCGAAAGCTGCCTGGCAAATACGGACATCGCCTTCGTCTCCCTGTCCCGGCCCCTCCTGCGCCAGCCCGACCTGCCCAAGCTGTGGCGGGAAGGCAGCACGGAGCCTTCGACGTGCATTTCCTGCTCCCGCTGCTTCGGCGCCGAAGACGTGGACTGCATTTTCAATAAACAAGAAAAGGCCTGACCGATAAAAGGATTTTGCCCCCTTAGCCTCGAATACTATGTACAGGCGGGAATTTCCGCCTGAAAGGGAGGGCAGCGCGTATGGGCATCGTCGTCATAACGGCAGCCGCCGTATTATGCGCGGCGGCCGTGCTGTTCATACCCTTTACCTATCATGTCAGTATCCGCACGGGCCGGCCGTTCCGCCTCTGCGTCCGGGCCGGCTGGTTCGGACGGGCCCTGGCCGGCACCTGGGATTATACCTGGGGTCAGCGGCCCGTTTCGTCGGTATACATAGGCTGGAAGCGGCAGGCCGGACCGCCGCCGGACCTATCGGAAGACACGGCGAAAAAAGCGGCAGACCAGGCCGCCGAGGCCGTCCGGCAGCAGGCGGAGACAGCCGGCGCCGTGACCTATGAATCGCTGAAACAGGAAGACGACAGCGGCGCGCCGAAGACGGCAGGCTTTCATTGGAAGCCCCTGGTCTTCAACAGGGACTTCGCCGCAGCCTTCTTCTGCTGGCTGGGACGCATCCTGCATCATTCGCGGGTCCGCTCGCTGGACATCCGCGGCGTCGTCGGACTGGGGCAGCCTCATGAAACGGGTATCCTTGCCGGCGCGCTGTACGCCGTCGTCCCAGAGGCCATCGGCGGCCTGCGCTTCGACTACCTGGAAGAACGGTACGACAGCACCATCTGCGGCAGCGGGACCCTGTATCCGGCGGCGCTGCTGTGGTATTCGGCGCTCTTTATAGCGTCCCGTCCCGTTCGCCGTCTCATCGCCGGCTGGCATGCATCGAAAAGGGGAGAGCATCATGGACAACACGATAAAAAACAATCTGGAAACGATCTTCAATAATTTCAGGGAAATGATCAAGGTAGAAACCGTCGTAGGACAGGCCGTCCAAATCGGCGGCGCGACGATCATTCCCTTCGTCGACGTCACCTTCGGCTTCGGCTCGGGCTCGACAGAGGGCCAGGGCAGCCGCGCCGGCGGAGGCGGCGGCGCAAAGCTGGAACCGGCGGCCGTATTGGTCATCAAGGGCGACAGGGTGGAAATGTTTTCCATCAAAAAGGACGGCTATCAGGCCTCGGCCTTTGAAAAGCTCATCGCCATGGCTCCGGAAATCATCGACAAGATGAAAAAGGATAAATATATTTACATCAAAGACGAAGACGAGGAAGCACCGGCGGCAGACAAAGAAAAGTAATTTCCAAGGTTACAAAATTGTCTCAGTTTTACGGGGCCCGTTGTAGTTTTTCAATGAGTCTGATATAATAAAAAAACGAATAAAGTTAAATCTATTCAACGCAGGAGGATTGTTAGAATGAAATTGAAAAAGCAGATAGCTTCTCTCGCAGTAATCGGTATGATGAGCGTAGTAGCCGCTACGTCCGCCTTTGCAGCCGGCGTCGGTTACGTCAACTTCGATACCTTGATTTCTTCTCATAAAGATTATCCGAAAGTCAGCGCTCAGATGCAGGAAGCCATCAAAAAAGCCGACGCAGAATTTACGAAAAAAGCTGCCAACATGAAGACGGACCAGGAAAAACGCGATCTGGCAAGACAGCTGAACCAGAACATCGCCGAATTGGAAAATAAACTGGTCGTTCCCATGGAAAAAGACGTCGTACAGGCCGTCGACCAGGTCCGCAAGAACAAGGGCTTAGACGCCATCGTCGTTCAGGGCTCCATCATCGCCGGCTTCGAAAATGCGACAGACGAAACGCAGGAAGTCGTCAATATCCTGAAAAAATAAGGGAACCCAGTCCCTTGCAAATACTCCCGTTCAGGGAGTATTTTTTTATCTGCCAAGGGGCAAGGGCATAGACCTGCAATACTAGCTCGTCAGCTTCTATTCTAAACAAAAGGTGCGTGTACTATGGATTTATTTTATATCATTTCCAATCAGCTGTTTCAATTCTTCGTCATGATGGTCTGCGGGTATATCGCCGCCCGCCGGGGAATCTTGTCCCAGCCCTCGCTGGACGTATTGTCCAAGGTCATTATCGGCATTCTGCTGCCCATCCTCATTTTTGCCAACGCCATGAACGGCACGACGCGGCAGGTTCTGTTCGACTGCTACGCCATGATCCTCCTATCTGCCGGCATATACGGCGGCCTGATCATCGTGCAGGCCGTGATGGCCCGGCTGCTGGGCCGCAGGGGAAACCTGGGCCGCATATACCAGGCCACGATGATTTACGGCAACGTAGGCTTTCTCGGCATCCCCTTATTGTCGGCAGCCTTCCCCGAACGGGGCGGCCTGTACATCGCCTTGTTCAGCATTATCGACCAGCTCGTCTTGTGGACCTACGGCATGTACCTCACGACGCCGGGCGAAAAAAAGGCCGCCTTTTCGCTGAAAAAATTTTTTAATCCGGCCTTATGCGCCATCGTCTTGGCTATCGTCCTGATCCTGGCCGGCATAGGCCTTCCCAACGTGCTGGAAACATCCCTGCTGACAGTCGGGCGGGCAGCGACGCCCTTGTCGCTCCTGTATCTGGGCGGCCTCATCTACTATACAGACTGGAGCGTCGGAGCCAAGACGAAGGACCTGTACGCAGGCATTGCGACGAAAATGCTGCTCTTTCCCGTCGCCTTCTTCCTCGTCGCCCGCAGCCTGTGCGGCGATCTGGAAATGGTCCAGGCGGCGACGCTCATCGCGGCCCTGCCGACGATGGCCGCCGTGGCCATGTTCGCCCAGTCCAACCGCAATCACGGCGACTACGCCCTGAGCATGGTCCTCCTAACGACGGTGGCCTGCCTGGGCACGATGACCGTCGTAGCCTATTTGATTTTCAACGTGCTGTAACCGATCGCCTGCAAAAAGCTCCCCATACAGACCTATCCGCAGATCGGTATGGGGAGCTTTTGTCATCTCCAGGGAAAATCGGCCGTATGCTGGTCCTCTGCGACGACCTGCTTCAACAGGTCGATATAGGTTTCGACTTTCCCTTGTTCGTTCAAATTCCGCTGCAGCAAATCGTCATCGGCTTTGGCGCCCTCGTCGTCGCCGTGCCCTTCTATTACGTCTTCTATAAGCGCCGCGGAACGCGAGCTGCCTCTGAATAACCAAGCATACCCATAGACTATAAAGCGCAGTTTCTTCGGGAGCTGCGTTTTTTCTGCAACATCCTGTCCCTGCGTCATGATTTTTTTCGCCCGTTGGTATATAATGGACTCAACGAAAGCAGGACGGATATATAATTTCATTTCAGCGAGAGGTGATACGATGGACGTATACGGCGAGTACAGAGAAAAGCTCCGCACGCCGGAGCAGGCGGTACAAATTGTAAAGGACGGCGACTGGGTAGACTACAGCCATTGCTGCTCCTTTCCGGCGGCCCTGGACAAGGCCCTGGCCGGACGGCGGGACGAGCTCAAAGACGTCAAGGTCCGGGGCAGCGTGACCTGCCGGCCCGTACAGGTGCTGGAACAGGACCCAGATAATGAGACCTTTACCTACAACGTATGGCACTGCTCGGCCATCGACAGGAAGTACCTGGACCAGGGACGAGCCTATCATCAGCCCATGCTGTTCCGCAACTGCGGCTCCTACTACGAACGGGGATTCGCCCCCGTCGACGTGGCCATGATTACCGTAGCGCCTATGGACCGGCAGGGGAATTTCTCCTTCGGCCTGACGAACTGCTGCCAGCAGGAGGTCCTTGACGCGGCGAAGCACATCGTCCTGGAGGTCAATCCGGACATGCCCGTCGTGTACGGCGTAGCCAACGACCACATCCACATCTCCGACGTAGACTATGTCGTCGAAAGCGACGAGCCCATCAGCGCCGCGCCGGGACGGCCGGCCAGCGAGCTGGATAAGAAAATCGCCGCCCAGATTTTCCCCTATCTCCACGACGGCATGACCCTGCAGCTGGGCATCGGCGGCATGCCCAACGCCTTAGGCGAGCTCATCGCCGAATCGGATCTGAAAGACTTAGGCATGCATGCCGAAATCATGAGCGACGGCTATTTAAAGCTCTATCAGTCGGGAAAAATTACTAATAAAAAGAAGCCCCTCCAGCGGGGAAAGGGCGTGTTTTCCGTCTGCCTGGGCTCGAAGGAGCTGTACGAGTTCCTCCATTATAATCAGGGGATTTTGTCGGCGCCCATGTACTACGTCAACGCTGCCGAGACGATTCGCCAGCTCGACGACTTCATCTCCATCAACAGCTGCATTGCCGTCGACTTGTACGGCCAGGTCTGCGCCGAATCGGTCGGGACGCGGCAGATCAGCGGCACCGGCGGTCAGCTGGACTTCGTGACGGGCACCTACATGGCCTCCCACGGCAAGGCCTTCCTGGCCATGCCCTCCATGTACTTTGACGCCTACGGCGTCGGCCGCTCCAATATCCTGCCGAAATTTACGGACGGCGACATCATCACGACGCCGCGGACCCAGACGCCTTACGTGGCGACGGAATACGGCGCCGTCAACCTGTCGGGCCTGGCGACGTGGCAGCGGGCCGAGGCCCTTATCAGCATCGCCCATCCCGATTTCCGCGACGCCCTGATCAAGGCCGCAGAAAAGCAGCGCATCTGGCGGCGGAGCAACAAGCGGTAGGCCGCGCAATTCCATATACTCCATGAACAAAGCCCTGCACGGACGAGACGGTGCAGGGCGTTCTTGCAGTTTTGATATCGTACAGTTCGGGTACCGTCTCTATTTGCATGGCAAATCCATGAAATATAGAACTAATGTCCATTCTAAAATGACCCATTATTGACAATTTCGCATAATCCATATATTATTTACTTATAAGAAACCGAACGTGTACATGGAAATTAAATATAGAGAAACCAGCAGAGACGCCGCAACAGGCGTCAGTAAGAAGGTTTGCCGCGCCGCAGACAGGAGCATGGCCCGCCCTTCGTATAAACGGTTAATTTTTATATTCCCCCGACTAAAGGCTGCCCAAGGCAGTTTTGGTGATAGAGAAGACCTGTAAAGGAGGAACTGGTATGGAATTGCAGAAGTTGATTTACACGGTAGAAGACGGCATCGCCGTCGTTACGATGAATTACATGAAGAACCTCAACGCCATTGACGAGCAGATGGCCGACGAGCTCATGTACGTCGTCGACAAGGCGGAACACGACCCGGACGTGCGCGTCCTGGTCATTAAAGGGGCGGAAAAGGCCTTCTCCGCCGGCGGCGACATCGGCTATTTCTACAAACTCATCCAGGCCGGCGGCGAAGTCAACATGGACGGCCTGATCAGCAAGGTCGGCAGCGTCGCCGACGGCTTGAAGAAGATGAGCAAGATCGTCATCACCTCGGTCAGCGGCGCGGCGGCCGGAGCCGGCGTGAGCCTGGCCATCGGCGGCGACTTCATGATCTGCGCCGACAACGCGAAATTCATCCTGGCCTTCGTCAACCTGGGCCTCGTCCCCGACACGGGCGCGACGTATCTCCTGACCCGCCTCATCGGCCCGAACCGCACGATGGAACTGGCCGCTACGGGCCGCCCCGTCGGCGCGGAAGAAGCCAAAGCCCTGGGCCTGGCCTATAAGGTCACGACGGTGGAAGAGCTGGACAGCGTGACCATGGCCTTTGCCAAGAAGATCGCCGCAGGGCCGCTCCTGTCGTACAAGAACATCAAAAAGCAGATATACGACGCCATGTATGTCGACTACAAGAAGTGGCTTGACGAAACGGAAGTGCCGACGCAGCGCGAATGCTCGGCGTCCATGGACTTCCAGGAAGGCTGCAAGGCCTTTATGGAAAAACGCAAAGCCATATTCCAAGGGAAATAAGCGTATAGACGCAGTGTTATAGGAGGAAAGGAGGTCATTTTGTGTTTGCAAACAAAGTAGTGACCAAAGAAGAAGCGCTGAGCAAGATTCACGACGGCCAGACGATTATGTTCGGCGACTGGCACGGCGAATTCGCCGCCGATGAAATCATCGACGGCATGCTGGAAAAGGGCGTAACGGACATCCACGCTATCGCCGTTTCGGCCGGCATGCCCGACCAGGGCGTCGGCAAGCTGATCGTGGCCAAACGGGTCAAGAGCATTATTACGACCCATATCGGCCTGAACCCCGTCGCAAAGGACCAGATGCTGGCCGGCGAGCTGGACGTCGAATTCAGCCCCCAGGGCACCTGGGCCGAACGCATCCGCTGCGGCGGCGCAGGCCTCGGCGGCTGCCTGACCCCGACGGGCCTCGGCACGGAAGTGGCCGAAGGCAAGCAGGTATTGACCATCAACGGCAAGGACTATCTCCTGGAGCTGCCCCTGCGGGCTGATGTCGCCCTGGTCAAGGCGACGAAGGCCGACAAGGCCGGCAACATTTCCTTCCGCCTGAACTCGCGGGCGACGAACAGCACCATCGCCCTGGCGGCGGATTTCGTCATCGCCGAAGTCGAAGAGCTGGTTGAAATCGGCGAACTGGGCCCTGAAGAAATCGACGTGCCGGCTCCCATCGTCGACATGGTATACGTGCGGACCGGCGAAAAACGGCCGATGTGCCCCATGTGGCAGCGGGCGAAGGCCAAGGCCGAAGCAAAGGCTAAGGCTGCGGAAGGAGGCGGAAAATAATGGCGGCATTAACTGGACGGGCGCTCATCGCATCGCGGTGCGCTAAATTCTTCAAAAACGGCGACTTTGTCAATCTGGGCATCGGCGTTCCTCTCTTGTGCGTCAACTATCTGCCTGAAGGCGTCAACCTCTGGCTGGAAGCGGAAATCGGCACCGTCGGCAGCGGCGCGACGCCGCCCTGGGACAGCGTCGACATCGACGTCATCGACGCAGGCGGCCAGCCGGCCTCCATCATCACCGGCGGCAGCGTATACGATCATGAAATGTCCTTCGCCTTCATCCGCGGCGGACACATCGACGCTACCGTACTGGGCACCCTGCAGGTCGACCAGGAAGGCAACCTGGCCAACTGGACTATCCCGGGCAAGCTCGTCCCCGGCATGGGCGGCGCCATGGATCTGTGCGCTGGCGTCAAGAAGATCATCGTAGCGACGGACCACTGCGAAAAGAGCGGCAAATCGAAGATCCTGAAAAAATGCACCCTGCCCCTGACGGGCGCGAAATGCGTCACCGACATCGTCACCGAACGGTGCTACTTTGAAGTCACGCCGGAAGGCTTAGTCCTGCGGGAACTGGCCGCAGGCTACACCGTAGACGACATCAAGGCCTGCACCGAAGCGGATTTCATCGTCCCCGACGAAATCGGCGTCATGGAATAAAAGTATATAACGTATAAAACGACAAAACGGTATGGGACAGCAGCGCTTATAGCAGCTGTCGTCCCATACCGTTTTTTATTTCTCAGCTCCTTCCGTACGTCCGTCCAATCTCTCTTCGGCATCTTGACATATACCCTTACTGGGTATATTATGTTTATATACCGGTATGGGGTATATCATCTCTGCGCATATGTCAGGAGGGATACATATGGATTTAACGAACGATACGAGCTGCTGCGGGGGCATGAAGCTGAAGCACCGCGACGAGAAGGAATATAAACGACTGATTTCCCGGTTAAACCGGATTGAAGGGCAGGTACGGGGCATCAAGCGCATGGTAGAGACGGACCGCTACTGCATCGATATCCTGATGCAGGTCACGGCCATCCAGTCGGCCCTGAATTCCTTCAATAAGGAACTCCTCGGCCAGCACATCAAGACCTGCGTCGTCCACGATATCCGCGAGGGGAAGGACGACGTCGTCGACGAGCTCGTCTGTACCCTGCAAAAATTGATGAAGTAAGGGAGTGATTGCATGAAGCATGAAACATACCAGGTAACGGGCATGTCCTGCTCGGCCTGCTCGTCCCGCGTCGAAAAGGCCGTCTCCAAGCTGGAGGGCATAGAAAAGGCCAGCGTCAATTTGCTGACCAATAGCATGCAGGTCGATTACGACGAAACGATCCTTACGAGCCAGGCGATTATAGACGCCGTCGTCAAGGCCGGATACGGCGCGTCCCTGGCCGGCGGGCAAGCCGGAACAAAGGGCGCTTCGCCGCAGGCAAGTCCGGCCAATACGGCCGAGCAGGAAGTCAGGCAGATGAAGCGGCGCCTCCTGTGGTCCATCGTCTTTCTCATTCCTACAGTCTACATCGCCATGCATCATATGCTGGCCTCTCATCTGGGCATTCCCGTCCCGTCAGCTATATCAGCAGTATTCGACGGCCCGGAAAATGCCATTTCCTTCGCCTTCGCACAGTTCCTGCTCATCCTGCCGATCATGTATTTGAACCGCAAGTACTACATCAACGGCTTTTCCAACCTGCTTCGCGGCGCGCCCAACATGGACAGCCTCGTCGGCATGGGCTCCATGGCCTCGGCGGCCTTCGGGGCCTTCGCCATCTTCCGCATGGGCTGGGGCATGGGCCACGGCGACTGGGCCTTGGTACAGACCTATAGCGCCAACCTGTACTTCGAGTCGGCCGGCATGATCGTCACCCTCATCACCGTAGGCAAGTATCTGGAAACGAGGGCCAAGGGCAAGACCAGCGCGGCCATTGAAAAGCTCATGAAGTTAGCGCCTAAGGAGGCGACGGTCCTGCGCGGCGGCGTCGAAACGGTCATTCTCGTCGAAGACTTAGCCGTCGGCGATGAAATCGTCGTCCGCCCGGGCGAGCGCATTCCTGCCGACGGCATCGTGTCTCAGGGCACGACGAGCATTGACGAATCGGCCATTACGGGCGAAAGCATTCCCGTCGAAAAACAGGTCGGCGACAAGGTCACGTCGGCGACGATCAATACGTCGGGCTATATTCACGTCACAGCCCAGCGGGTCGGCGACGATACGACGATCAGCCAGATTATCCGCCTCGTCGACGAAGCCAGCGCCAGCAAAGCGCCTATTGCAAAAATCGCCGACGCCGTCGCCGGTATCTTCGTCCCGGCTGTCATCACATTGGCCGTCGCCGCTACGGCCCTATGGTATTTCGCCATGGGAGCCGATTTGGAATTCGCCTTTTCCATCGGCATTTCCATCTTGGTCATTTCCTGCCCCTGCGCCTTAGGGCTGGCAACGCCTGTCGCCATCATGGTCGGCACGGGGAAGGGTGCGGAAAACGGCATCCTCATCAAGTCCGGCGAAGCCCTGGAACGGGCCCACGCCGTCGATACCGTCGTCATGGACAAGACCGGCACCATTACGGAAGGAAAGCCCCACGTCACCGATGTACAGGCCCTGACCTGCAGCGAAACAGAGCTCCTCGGCCTGGCTGCCGGCATGGAGCAGGGGAGCGAACATCCCCTGGCCGAAGCCATCGTAGCCTGCGGAAAAGAAAGGGGCATCGCGCCGAAGGCCGTATCTGATTTCCGGGCCGTCTTCGGAAAGGGCGTCATCGCCTCCGCCGATGGGAAAACCTATTACGCTGGCAACGCCGCCCTCATGGCAGAACAGGGCATCGACGTCAGCAGCTATGCAGACCGTCTCGACGCCTTAGCCGATCAGGGCAAGACGCCCCTCATATTCGCCGATAACAGCGGCGTCATCGGCATCATCGCCGTCGCCGACGTAGAAAAAGCCACCAGCGCCGAAGCCATTTCCCGCTTTGCCGCTATGGGCATCGACGTGGTCATGCTGACTGGCGACAACGCCCGCACGGCCGAAGCCATCCGCAAGCGCTTGGGCATTCCCAAGGTCATCGCCGGCGTCCTGCCTCAGGATAAGGAACGGCACATCGCCGAGCTGCAGGCCCAGGGGCGCACCGTCGCTATGATCGGCGACGGCGTCAACGACGCGCCGGCCCTGGCTAAAGCCGACGTAGGCATCGCCATCGGCGCCGGGACCGACGTCGCCATCGAAAGCGCCGACGCCGTCCTCATGCGCAGCGACCTCCTCGACGCCGTCAGCGCCGTCCGCCTCAGCAAGGCCGTCATCAAAAACATCAAAGAAAACCTGTTCTGGGCCTTCTTCTACAACGTCATCGCCATTCCGTTGGCAGCCGGCCTGTTTTACCCGGCCTACGGCCTCAAGCTGAACCCCATGATCGGGGCGGCGGCCATGAGCCTGAGCAGCGTCTGCGTCGTCCTAAACGCTCTGCGCCTGCGCTTCTTTAAGCCCAACCATTCGGCTGGAACTGTTTCACGTGAAACACCACGGGAAACTCCAAATACACCTATATCTGAACAGAAGGAAGGAGAACCTGCTATGAAAACAACATTACACATCGAAGGCATGATGTGCCAGCACTGCCAGAAACACGTTCACGACGCCTTAGCCGCCATGGACGGCGTAACGGACGTAACCGTCAACTTGGAAGGCAAGACGGCCGACGTCACGGC
This sequence comes from Megasphaera sp. SW808, assembly GCF_012027795.1. Lineage (NCBI taxonomy): Bacteria > Bacillati > Bacillota > Negativicutes > Veillonellales > Veillonellaceae > Megasphaera > Megasphaera sp. SW808. The sequence goes on along the minus strand of NZ_SJOT01000010.1, from coordinate 31,543 downwards.
GACAAAGGACATTACGACGGACGAATTCGCCAAGGTCATTACCGACGCCGGATACGAACTGGTAAAATAAGACGCAGCAAGCAAAACGGGACCGCTGATGAAGAAAAGCAATCCTTCATCGTCAGTCCCGTTTTTATATATCATATCCAACGCACTGCGCATCCACAGGCAATGACCATAAACCTTGCCATCTTATGAAGAAACGCTGCAAAACCAAAGTGTATCGCAAGAGCGCTGAATGCAGAAATATGCTGCTATTGTCTTTCAAATCATATACTGCAAAACAGGGGCATATGTTTCACGTGAAACAGTATGTCCCTGTTTTTATATATCAATAGATTTTTTACGTTGAAGGGCAGACGGCCCGACACTCTCAAAAGAGAAGGGAAGGCCTTTACAGAATATATTCAAACAAATCGAATTCGGTCCATCCCGTATCTTCATAAAACATGCGGGCCGTCCGGCAGTAAGCAAATCCAACCTTTCGATAGGCCCGCTCTGCCGGAACATTTCCCTTCAGCACATCGAGGCGAATCGTCTTCATCCCCGTTTCCCGTCCCAGCCGGATGGCATATTGCGTCATCACCTTGGCTATGCCCCGGCCGGCAAAGGACGGGCGCACGCCTAAGGCGTGGACGACGAGAAGCTCGTCGTCCGACGCGTCGACAGACCACGGCGCGCCGTCATAGCTTTCGTTGTATTCGTGGTTGACGACCATCGCCGCCGCAAGATGTCCTTTGATTTCGCCGACGTAGAGCTCGCCCTTATCCAGTGACGCCCGCAGAAAGTCCTGCGACGGGTACACGTCCCGTTCCCATCCCGGCTTAAATTCGGCGTCCTTCATTTCGTCGATCACAGCGTAATAAAAATCCCGTACTGCCGCAAATTCCGCTGTGCCGGCTCTGCGAATCTGTATCATAAAACTGCCTCCTGCCGCGTTGTCATATACGTCCATCCCTCCCGTATACTGCCGTCTCAGCCCAGGGGAAGGTATATGTAAAAGGTCGTGCCCTTGCCGACTTCGCTTTCCACGTCAAGCAGGCCGCCGTGGCTGACGACGAACTGCTTCGCCAGAGCCAGCCCGATGCCGCTGCCGCCGCTCTTGCGGCTCCGCGATTTTTCGCCGCGGTAGAAATATTGGAAAATATGGGGCAAGTCTTCAGGAGAAATGCCATTTCCCGTATCGGCAATAGAGACTAGAACGTACTCTTTTCCTTCCTTGACGGCCCGCTCCGTAGTTACGGCTATCGTATCGCCCCGGTTGATATAGCGGATAGCGTTGTTCAAAATATTGTAGACGACTTGGTTGATCCGGTCCACGTCGATGGAGACATTCGGCAGCTCAGGGCATAGGTGCAGCCGGACGGTCAGCTCCTTTTCGTCGCACAGGGGCTGGAGCATGCTGACGGCCCGTTCCAGCAGTATGTTTATATCGGCCCGTTCCTTATGGAGGACGAGCTTGTCGATTTCCGCTAAAGACAAATCGTTCAAATCCTGTACCAATCGCCCCAGCCGCAGGACTTCGTCTTCCATGGACAAAAACATCTTTTTGTTGGCCGGAATGACGTCGTCGATCATGCCTTCCAAGTTTCCCTGGATAATCGCCAAGGGCGTCCGCAGCTCGTGGGCTACGCTGGCAAAGAGGTGGCGGCGCATGGTTTCGTTTTGCTCCAGCTCCGTCGACATGTCGTTGAAGGTCTTGGCCAGGATGCCCACTTCGTCCATCCGTTCTACAGGTACGGTCTGCCCGAATTTCCCTTCCTGTACGGAACGCACGGCCTCAGTCAGGGAGAGAAGGGGACGGACGAGCTTCTGCACGACGATGTAGCTGACGCCGACGCTGATGACCGTCATGCCCAGGCCGACCCACAGGAGGGAGCGATGGATGGACTCGACGTACTGCAGCTCCGCTGCGCCGCGCATCATGTGATGCCCCATGCCCATTCCCATGCCGCGGCGGGGAGCCATCTGCAGGTATTGGGTGAAATGCGTATCCATCTGGCTGTTTACCAAAAAGAGGATGACGGCAATCGTCACGGCCAGCAGGATGAAGACCATCGCCGTCAGGCGGAATACTAAGCTGTCTGTCCGTTTCATAGGCCGCCTCCGGAAAACTTATAGCCGATGCCGTATACGGTCAGAATATACGTCGGCTTGGCCGGCTCCGGCTCTATTTTTTTGCGCAGGTTGCGGACGTGCGTATCGATGGTCCGCTCATAGCCTTCAAAGCCGTAGCCGCCCTGGGCCTTTTCCATGATCTGCATGCGGCTGAACACCCGGTCCGGCGAAGAGGCCAGGGCGTCGAGGATGTTGAACTCCGTCGGCGTCAGCACGATGGGCTCGCCGCTGCGGAACACGGTGAACTTGTCCCTGTCGATGAGCAAATCCCTGACAGCGTAGCGAGACGAGCTCTGAATGACTTCGCCCCGGGCCCGGCGCAGCAGGCTGTGGACGCGGGCGATGAGTTCCTTGACGTTGAAGGGCTTCGTCACGTAATCGTCGGCGCCGATATTCAGCCCCACGAGGCGGTCCAGCTCGTCGTCCTTGGCCGTCAAGAAGATGATGGGGACGTCGCTGAACTGGCGGACGCGGCGGCAGACTTCAAAGCCGTCCATGACGGGCAGCATCAAATCCAGCACCATAATCTGCGGCTCGTGCCGCCGTACCATCGAGACGGCCGTCATGCCGTCATTGGCAATATATACCAGGCATTGCTCTTGCTCGAAGTAGGAGCGCAGCAGGGCGCACAATTTCTCGTCATCGTCGACGATGAGGATAGAGTAGGGGACCATAGGATACACCTCCGTAATGTGTCTATGCAGTCAACTATGTTTCACGTGAAACAACGATACTATTTTCCGCCGCCGTGGAGAAATTCGTCGGCGTAGGGCAGGGTGTCCTTGCCCATCATGTGCTTTTCCGTCCCGGCCTCGACGGCCCGGCGATAGTAGTCGCACTTGTGATTGATGACTTCCAGCGATTTCTGCAGCTCGGCAATCTGCCGCTCTACAGCTTCCTTGCGGCGGACAAATAAATCGTACCGTTCCTTCAGCGAGCTGTCGCCTTCCTGCACCCATTGGGAAAACTGCTTCATCTCGCTGATGGACATGCCCGTCGCCTTCAGGCACTGCAGCACCTGCAGCATAGCCAAATCGACGTCGGAAAAAGCCCGATAACCCGACTCGCGCCGTTCCAAAAAGGGGAGCAGCCCTTCCTTATCGTAATAACGCAGCGTCGTCGCCGGAATATGGGTCATCTTCGCCACCTGCTGAATCGTATACATAGGAAAACCTCCTTAGAGAAGCCTGAGTAAAAATTTCTCAAAATTTTCGAAACGTAAGATTGACTTTAAAGCTAACTTTAATGATATAGTAAAGCTGACCAAACGTCAAGATATTCCGTCGATTTATATACTGTACGATGAAGGAGAGTGCATGATGATGAAATCTCGTATGATGAAAGCAGCTGTCCTCACAGGGCCGCGCCAAGTAGTTGTTAAAGAAGTTGCCGTGCCGGACGTACGTCCCGGCGAAATCGAAATCGCCGTATCGGCCTGCGGCGTCGTCACCAATCCCGGCGACAGCTCGTTTAAAAGACATCGTACAAAGCTCTCTGCCCGCAGTAATGCATCTGCGGACAGAGAGCTTTGTATCGTTATAGGGAAAATGTTTCACGTGAAACACATCGGAGTATAGGCCAAGAGGAAAGCCTCGAAATTCTCTTCGTTGAAGATATATTACAAGCCGCCGGAAAGGCCAAGTGATACAATAAGCGATGAGGGGGAATCATCTATGAGGAAAGAAATAAAAACCCTGGTCTACGACGAGGAGCTCCGCTTGGAAGCCTATCGGTTTGAGGGGATAGGCCGGCCCTTTCCCAACCATTTCCACGACTACTACGTAATCGGGTTCATAGAGCAAGGGGAGCGCCGCTTATGGTGCAGAAACCAGGAATACCCAATCGGGCCAGGCTGCATCCTGCTGTTCAATCCCGGCGACACCCACGCCTGCATCCAGACAGACGGCAGCGTCTTGGATTATCGGGGATTTAACATCGCAACGGAAGTCATGCTGGATTTGGCCGAAGAAATCACGGGAAACAGGACACTGCCGGGATTTTCGCCGGCCGTACTTTGCGACGAAGAAGTGTCCTGCTATTTGCGGCCCCTCCATGACCTCGTCATGAACGGGTCCCTGGAATTTGGAAAAGAAGAAAGCCTCCTCCTGATGCTGTCCCTGCTTATGCAGCGATACGGACAACCCTTTGAAGACTGTATTCCCGAATGCCGGGAGGAAATCGAGCGGGCCTGCGCATTTATGGAGGAACACGCTGCAGAACGCATCTCCTTGGACCAAATATGCCGCGAGGCTGGCTTGAGCAAATCTACCTTACTGCGGGCCTTCGCCAAATCAAAGGGCGTCGCGCCGTACTGCTATTTGGAAAGCTTCCGCATTGGCAGGGCAAAAAAATTGCTGGAACAAGGCATGTCTCCCATGGAAGCGGCCCTGAAGACAGGCTTTTCCGACCAAAGCCATTTCACCAATTACTTTGCCCGCTTCATCGGCGTAACACCCGGCGCATATCGGGATATTTTCCTAAAGAGCAGCGGAACAGGAGCGGAGGGGCAGGCTTCCCCATAGGAGGGTCTTTTCAGCTGGCAAGGCTGCGTTTCAATGGCTGCCGGGACTTACAGCCGTGCCGATTCCCCCAAAAAGTATGCGAAATGAGGTGGAACGCAATGAACGTACACGATGAAAAATGCGTCATGATACTCGACGAACGATTGCCCTTGGGGATTATGGCGAATACAGCGGCAATTCTGGGGATTACCCTGGGAAAGGCCATGCCGGAAATCGTCGGCGCCGACGTGGCCGACAAAACAGGACACGAACATTTAGGCATCATTGAATTTCCCGTCCCCATCTTGAAGGGCAATGGCGAAAGCATAAAAGCCATCCGCGAAAGGCTGTATGGGTCGGAGTTTTCCGACGTGACAGTCGTCGACTTTTCCGATTTGGCCCAAGGCTGCAAGACCTATGACGAATTCGCAGGAAAGATGAAGGCCGCAGCGGAAGCAGATCTGAACTACTTCGGAATCGCCATGTGCGGGGCAAAAAAGAAAATAAACAAATTGACGGGACAGATGCCCCTGCTGCGCTAGACCGGCCCATAGGCAGGAGCTCATCTCTTCATTACACAGCAAAAAGCTCTCCATCTGCATCGCCTTCGTTGCAGACGGAGAGCTTTATCTCGTCGTGGAGAAAGTTTTGATGTTTCACGTGAAACACTGACTTACTTATACACGCACCGCTGGCAGGGCGTCAGGTTATAATCGCATTCTTCCTGATAGTATTTGTCGGCCCAGCGGCAGATGTTCTGCAAGATAGGCACGACGGACCGGCCCTTACGGGTCAGGGAATATTCGACTCGGGGAGGAATCTCGTCGTAGGACTTGCGGAGTACCATCTCGTCGGCAATGAGTTCCTTCAGCGTCGACGCCAGCACGGCGTCGGTAATATTTCCCATTTCGCTGCGCAGCTGGCTGTACCGCAGGGTCCCCAAGGCGGCCAGCACGCAGATAATCCGCGATTTCCATTTGCCGGCGAAGATATCCAATCCGTATTCCAGAGGGCAGCGGATATCGGGCTCCAATTTTTTCTGATACATAGGCAGGCCTCCTTTTTTCCTTTATTGTATCATAGCCCTTCTGGTATTTTAAGTACCTATGGAATGTATGAGCCTGCCGTCTCCTGCAGCTGCGGCGCGCCTTTATGACACAGGCCCGCGCATATGCCGCAGCCGAGGCAAAGAGCTTCCTGCACGACGCAGCGCCAGCCCGGCGTCATGATGATAGCCCCGGCCGGACAGGCTTCGAGGCACGCGCCGCAGCCGACGCAGGCCGCCTCGTCGATATGGGCTGTATACGTCGCCATGAGCATATCCTCCTAAACAAAAGGAGCGAGCCCGAAAACAAGACACTCATGTTCAGGCTCGCTGCCAGCCCTCCTTCTTATAATACCTTCTTATTGTCTGCGCCGGGAGTCGTCACGATGACCTGTTCCGGCGTAATGACCAGGGCGCCTTTAGCCGTCGCCGCCCCGCGGAAGGTCTTTTCTACCAGGCCTTTAAACATATCGACGACAGGCCCTTCCGTCACGTATTCAGCCGTGCCTTTGACCTGATAGCCTTCGTAGGTCTTGGCGTCGTATGCCGAAATGGCGACTTTCCCGTTGGCCTTGACGTTGTTCATCGTCGTTTCCATAAACACGTCGCCGACGACTAATTTGCCATCTTCCGTTACGTTCTTAAAGGCTACGGGCACGACGTTCGGATTGCCGTCGTCAGAGCAGGTAGCTACGTCCCACATGTAAGCTTTCAATATTTTTACTACGTTTTCGTTCATCATCATCCATACCTCCTGTGTTGTCCTGTTCATTTCCTTACCTGTGCTCATTATAAAAAATTAACTCGCAGCGAACAATATATTAGAAAATTTATAAGTCGCTCATAAATTTATGAGCGGCAGAAAAAACAAGCTCCCTCCGGAGGGATATCCGCTGAAGGGAGCTTGTCCGTTATTTCTGTGTCACTGTCTGGGCGTCGTTCTGATGGCAGTAGCCGCGGTGGTGGTGATGCCCTCGTCCCTGGCCGCGTCCCCGGCCGTCGCCGTAGGGGCAGTCCTGATGATAGGGGCAGGTATACTGGCTCTGGCTCTGATTCGTCTGAGCCGTATCTGCCGTGCCGTCGGCGGCAAAGGCTGCCGTACAGCCGACTAAGGCGACGACTGCCAAGATATACCGGAATTTTTTAGCCATAATGATCGTTTTCATACTATACCTCCTATGCTGAAATCCATTGTATGATGTGTTCCTGATTACAAGTACAGTATATAAGAGGCCTGTGAACAAAGAATGGAGAAGTTATGAAGAAAGTATGAAGATTTTCATCATCCGAAAGGGCGGGCAAGAATAGACAAAAAAAGCTTTCTCTCCTCATCTGCAATGGATAAGGAGAGAAAGCTTTTTACGCTCCTGCGCCAGCGCTACCAGCCGCAACCGTGATGATGACCGTGGCCGGAGCCGTCGTGGCAGTAAGAATAGGCGTCAGGGCTGACCTGAACGAAAGCAGCCTGTCCGTCGGCGGCAAAGGCCGCCGTACAGCCGGCGAAGGCCATGACGGCCAGGGCGACGCGCAGCTTTTTAGCCAAAAAGAGTTTCATAAGTACGCCTCCTTGTAATACGTGAGTTATGTAAAAGAAAGTATATCTGTTCTTCATTACATCTATAGTATACTGCCTGCCTGTGAAAAAGTCATGAAGAAATTGTCAAGAAAATGTGAAGACAGAAGAGGGAGGCGTTGTTTCACGTGAAACAATGGGCTTGTCCTAATGGGTCTGGCCGTGATGTTCTGCGCAGCGCACTTCGCGGACGGCATTCTGCCCGTCGACCATGACGACAGTCGGCACGTAGGACCGGGCTTCGTCCTCGGTCATAAAGGCGTAGGCCATGATGATGACCACGTCGCCGGGCTGGACGCAGCGGGCCGCCGCGCCGTTTAGGCAGATGACGCCGGAGTTCTTCGGCCCGGGAATGACGTACGTTTCCAGGCGGGCGCCGTTGTTGTTGTCGACGACCTGGACTCGTTCGTTCGGCAGGATATGGGCCGCTTCCATCAGGGCTTCGTCGATGGTAATGCTTCCCATGTATTGCAGGTTGGCTTCCGTAACGGTAGCGCAATGGATTTTAGATTTCAGTAAATTCAGTATCATTTTGCGGCATCTCCTAAAATAACGTTGTCGATCAAGCGGGTCTTGCCGATGCGGACGGCGATGGCCAGCAGGCACGGTTCATTCACTGTTTCCACAGGCAGCAGGGCCGGGAAGGAGAACAGGTCTACGTAGTCGATGACGGCCATGGGCTCGCTCTGGATTTCTTCCGTGACGATGGCTTTCAGGGCTTCGGCATTCGTTTCGCCGCCGTCGTAAGCGGCTTTAGCCTTTCTCAGGCTGCGCGACAAGACCAGGGCCGCTTCCTTTTCCGCCGGCGAGAGGTAGGCGTTGCGGGAGCTGCGGGCCAGGCCGCTGTCTTCGCGGACGATGGGCACCATGTTGATGTGAACGGGGATGTTCAAATCGTCGACGAAGCGGCGGACAACGACGACCTGCTGGGCGTCTTTCTGGCCGAAAAAGGCTTCGTCAGCCCGGGTAATATTCATGAGCTTCGTGACGACCGTCGCCACGCCGCGGAAGTGGATGGGACGCTGAGCACCGCACAGCTTATGAGTAATGTCGCCGTCTACGTTGACGTAAGTGCAGTACCCTTCAGGATACATTTCAGCCGGTTCGGGATGGAACACGGCGTCGACGCCGACGCTTTCCAGCTTGCGGCAGTCTTCTTCAAAGCGGCGCGGATAGGCGTCGAAATCTTCGTTCGGCCCGAACTGGGTCGGGTTGACGAAGACCGAGGCGACGACAACATCGCACTTTTCCTTCGCCGCCCGCATGAGCGTCAGGTGGCCTTCGTGCAAGGCTCCCATCGTCGGAACCAAGCCGATGCATTTTCCTTCTTTTTTTAACGCGGCCGCAAAGGCCTGCATGTCTGATACTGTCGTAAAAATTTTCATGATAGAGATGCTCCTTTATGCCAAGTGAATTGATTCTACATTCTTTACGTCTACGTTTTTCCGTTCGTCCCTACGGGCGAAGTAGTTCGCTACGATGGAGCCGGAAATATTGTGCCATACGCTGAAAATCGCGCCGGGAATGGCCGCGGCCGGACTAAAATACAGGACGGCCAGAGAGGCGGCCATGCCGGAATTCTGCATGCCCACTTCGATGGACACGGTGCGGGCCTTTTTGGAATCTAGGCGGAACAGGCGGGCCATGCCGTATCCCAGGACCAGGCCGAAGGCGTTGTGCAGCACGACGATAGCCGCCATGAGCAGGCCGACGTCCAGCAGGCTTTCAGCCCCCAGGGCCACGACGCCGCCGACGAGCAGGACGATGGTGACGACCGATACGACGGGCATGACAGGCAGTATCCTTTCTACGGTCCGTTCAAAGAAATGGTGCGCCGTCAGCCCCAGCAGCAAGGGCAGGAGGACCATCTGGGCGATGGAAATCATCATGGCCGTAAAGGACACTTCGATCCACGAGCCGGCCAGGAGCCAGGTCAGGGTCGGCGTGACGACCGGCGCCAGGAGGGTCGTCGCCATAGTCATGGAAACGGACAGGGCTACATCGCCCCTGGCCAGGTAGGAAATGACGTTGGACGCCGTGCCGCCCGGGCAGGTTCCCACCAGGACGACGCCGATAGCCAGTTCCGGCGGCAGGGCGAAGAGCCAGACCAGAAACCAGGCCGCCAGCGGCATGATGAGAAACTGGGCTGCGACGCCCAGCAGGACTTCCCAGGGCCGCTGCAGAACCCGCTTAAAATCCTGAAAGGTGAGAGTCATGCCCATGCCGAACATGACGACGCCCAGCAGCCAGCCCACGTAGGGGCCGACCCAGGTCAGAGTCTGAGGCCGCACGGCCCCGACGACGCCTATGAGAAGGACGAAGAGAGCCATGTTGTTCACTAAAAAGCCGCAACATTTTTTCAAGGTATCAACCTCCTAATAAAATAGTCGGGGCAAAAGAAAAACGCCTTCCGGCGTAGACCGAAAGGCGCACATACACAAGTGCTACAACCAGCGCGCAGAGACACGAACGCAGCAATCCCCTGCACGCCTGATTATGATGAGTGACCCTTTCTGTCTCGGTCCGTTACGATCCAAGCAGATGCACGTACATCGCGCAAATATAATTATCCGAAAAAGTATAACTCACAAAGGTGATGTCATCTTTTGCCTTGCCCGTATCTTACCACATCAGGCTGAAAGAAACAAGAGTAAAATTTCACAAACTTTTCCCCAAGGCGAAAAGGGCAAGACCTCTTCGTCGGCCATACCGCAGCGGCATATACAACGATACGTGTTGTGCTATCGAAAAAACGAATTGACAAGACCGGCCTCGTACTGTTAAAATAAGCTGTTATTTGTCGCAGTAAGTTGAAATACATTACCACTACCGGCGGCAATACTTTCTTTATCTGTATGCACATATGTTGTATAAATTAAACGCCGATGCGCGACGATTCCGCGGGCCGTTCTCACTGCCAGGGCAGGGGACGGGCCGGTTTCGCTGCCGTCAGGGTTCACAAAAGAGGAGACCTCCCTATGCTTATTGAAATCGCAAAAGCCGTATTGTTCGGCATCGTCCAGGGCATTACGGAATGGCTGCCCATTAGCAGCACAGGCCATATGATCCTGTTGAACGAATTCGTGACCATGAACATGTCGGAAAAATTCATGGAAATGTTTTTCGTCGTCGTCCAGCTCGGCGCGATATTGGCGGTACTCGTCCTGTTCGGCGACAAGCTCCTGCCCTTTACCCTTCGCGGCGGCTTCCGCCTCAAGGCCGAAGCCCTGGCCTTATGGCCGAAGATCGTCGTAGCCAGCATTCCTGCCGGCGTCGTCGGCCTGCTGTGGGGCAACGAGCTGAACTCTTTGTTTTTCACTTATCCCGTAGTCATCGTCATGCTGGCCTTGTTCGGCGTCCTGTTTATCGTCGTGGAAAACAGGAACAAAGGCAAAGCCCCCGTCGTCGAAACGACGGCCGACCTGACCTACAAGGCCGCCCTGTGGATCGGCTGTTTCCAGCTCATCGCCGCCGTATTTCCCGGGACGTCCCGTTCGGGCTCGACGATTATCGGCGCCCTCATGATCGGCGTATCCCGCGTCGCCGCAGCAGAGTTCACCTTTCTTCTGGCCGTGCCGATTATGATAGGGGCCAGCGCCGTCAAGCTGCTGGATTTCGGCCTCCATTTCACGGCTACGGAGGGAGCCGTCCTCCTGACCGGCATGGTCGTGGCCTTCGTCGTATCCGTCCTGGCCATCCGCTTCCTCATGTCCTTCATCAAGACCAACGACTTCAAGGTCTTCGGCTGGTACCGGATTATCCTGGCCGCCGTCGCTTCCTTATATTTCTTTATACTCCAGTAACGATCCCGGGCTCCTGCAAGCATTTCCGCAGGGGCCCGGTTTTATTTGTCAAGAAAATAGATTCATCTATTCAAGTATCAGCGCATCTTTCAGGACAAACGTTTTACGTTTCAGAAAACATATTAAATATTGAGACAAAGGGAGAAGGCCATGTAAAATTTATTGGAAAACTGCGGATATTTTCTTCTTTTTTCAATAAACTACCTTGTATTTTTCTCCGTTTTGGAATACAATAATAACATCTTATGTTACTGTTGTTGCATTGTACGGAACTACAGTTGCGATAAACAGCTTTTCTGAAGGGGATGAATGGAAAATGTCTATTCAGTTGTGTATTGTCATTTTATATATCGTCTTATTATTCGCCATTTCATTTTACGTCAAACGGCGGGCCAGCAAAAACCCGACGGAATACTTGTTTGCCGGACGGCGCTTCTCTACGGGTCTCGTCGCCGTCAGCATCACCGGCATGGCCGTCGGCGCCGCGTCGACAGTCGGCGTAGCCGAAAGCGCCACGACCATCGGCCTGGCAGCGGGCTGGTACAACGCCGCCTGGGCTATCGGCGCCGTCATCATGGGCTTCGTCGCCGCCGGCAAGTACAGGGCCCTGAATTGTACGACTATTCCCGAGCTCTTTGAACGGAGTTACGACAAAAAAGCCCGGGTCATCAGCGTCATCGGCTTATCTCTCATCATGATCTGCATTACGTCGCTGCAGTACGTCGCCGGCGGGTCTATCCTGCACGCCCTCATGCCCGATATCTTTTCCATGCACGCCGGCATGATTACCAGCGCCGTCGTCTTCATCGGCATTACGGCTATCGGCGGCCTCTGGTCGTCGGGCCTGTCCAATATCCTGAGCGTTACGGTCATTTACCTCGGCATTATCTATTCTATGGTACGCATCCTCATCCGCGACGGCGGCATCAGCGGCATCAACGCCGCCTTGCCTCAGGCTGATTTCGGCTGGTTCACTCCCATGGGCGGCCTGTCCTTCGCCGTCCTCATCGGCTGGATCATCGTCATGACGACCCAGGCCATCACGGCCCAGGGCCCCGTGCAGATCGCCTGCGGCGCCAAAGACGTCAACGCCGCCCGCAAGGGCTATATCTTAGGAGGCCTCCTGATCTTCCCCGTCGGCTTCCTCTGCGCCGTACTGGGGCTGGCGGCCAAAGCCCAGTTCCCCGAACTGAACCCGACGATGGCCCTGCCGCAGATCATCATGAGCCTCGATCCCTTCTCGTCGGGCATGACCCTGGCAGCGCTTTGGGCTGCCGACGTATCGACGGCCTGCACGATTCTCCTCGGAGCCGGCACCCTCGTCGCCCAGGATATTTTCAAGCGCTTCTTCAAGCCCGATATTTCCCAGGCCAATTACGTCAAGGCCAACCGGCTGATTATCCTGATTATCGGCTTAGGCACGCTGTGGCTGGCCTTTAACGCCGTCGGCATCGTCAAGGTCATGCTCATCGGCCTGAGCCTGACGACGGCCTTCACGCTGGTCTTCCTGTGCACCATGTTCTGCCCGTCCCTGTGCCGCAAAAACACGGCCTTCTGGACGACCCTCGTCGGCATCGCCGGCCTCGTGGCCTGGCAGCTGTTCCCGGAAGTCCGCGTGCTGCCGCACGTCATCTACTTCGAATGGCTCATCTGCATTATCACGCTCCTCATCGTCCGCGTCGTCGACAAGACGCCGATTACGCTGCCTACAGTCAAGGCAGAATACGCCGAAGAACCGGAGCAGGTACAGCAAGTGCTCCATTCGGGCTCGGTAAAAACAGCGAACTAACGGCATACGATTCATACAAGCAGTCAGGCCTGCGGGCCCGGCTGCTTTTTTACTGCCGGAGCCGTCCTGAATCTTGACCGGTGAAAAAATATACGATATAGTAAACGTACGGGTGAGCACCTACCGACAGTCAGGCTGAAAAGTCTGGCTGTTTTTCTATATCAGAGGAGAGGGGAGTCCAAGCCATGACCCTGTATTCCAAAGACCATCCTGCCGCCGTCCTGCTCGTCTTCAGCCTGCCCTTGATCCTGAGCGGGATGCTGCAGCAGCTGTACAGCTGGGCCGATGCCTATATCGTCGGCCACGTCGTCGGCGAAGAGGCCCTGGCCGCCGTCGGCATGACGACGGCCGTCAGCAATTTGTTTACTATGTCCATGACGGGCTTTACCCTGGGCCTGTCCATCTTAGCCGCCCAGAAATACGGCAAAAAAGAATACGAGACGCTGCCCCGCATCTTGTCGGCCTTTCTCGTCCTCCTCGTCCCGGCCTGCGCCCTCTGTGCCGCCGCCGGCTGTATCTGGGAGAAAGCCCTTCTCGACGCCCTCCGCACGCCGGCGGACATCGCCGAGTTTACGGGCCAGTACCTGCGCGTCATCCTGCTCGGCATGCCCTTTCTGGCTGTCTATAATCTCTACTCTGCTCTGCTGCGGGCCATCGGCGACAGCCGGACGCCCTTTTTCGCCATCGTCCTGTCGTCTGTCGTCAACGTCGTCCTCGACATCGTCTTCGTCGCCGTCTGCCGCTGGGGCGTAGGCGGGGCGGCCTGGGCTACGAGTATATCGCAGATCGCCATGGCTGTCTTCATCGTCTGGTACGCAGAAACGAAGCGGCCCCTGCTGCACCTGTCCCTGAAAGAAAAACTCGTCCAGCCCCATATCGTCGCCCAGGGATGGCGGTTCGCCCTGCCGCCAGCCGTCCAGAGCAGCGTCATGGCCCTGGGAAATATGGCCCTCCAGCAGTTCATGAACGGCTTCGGCTCCGCCACCGTGGCCGCCGTTACGACGGCTTACCGCATCGACCTCATCATGCTTCTTCCCATCATCAACCTCGGCTCGGCCGTCTCGACGATGGTCGCCCAGAGCAAGGGGGCCGGCAATTTAACCAAGGCTCAATCGTTCTGCCGGTACGGCGTCGCCCTGAACGCAGTCATTTCCTTCCTGCTCATGGTCGTCATGGCGGCCTTCGGCGGCAAACTGGTAGCCATGTTCGGCGTCGGAGACGAAGCGTCGTTCATCGGCAGCGAATTCTTCCGGCAAATCGCCGTCTATTACCTGTGCTTCGGCATCGCCTCGGCCCTCCGCGGCGCCGTAGAGGGGATGGGCCTGGTCCTGTATTCCAGCATCGTCGGCGTCGCGTCCCTGCTGGCCCGCATCGCCTTGTCCTACGCCCTGGCTCCGTATCTCGGCAACATGGCCATCGCCCACGCCGAAGGGCTGCAGTGGATCGTCATGCTGGCATGCTACGTCCCGTACTTCTTATGGCACAAAAAACGGGCCGCCTCGCCGTAATATATGCGAGTCAGCCCGTTGGCACAGACAATATTATTTTAACGCTTCTTCAGCCGTAGCCGGCAGATCGGGAGCGTCCGTATTGAACCACTGTTTATACAATTTCTGGAATTCGCCCGTTTCCTTCAGCTTCGCCAGGGCCGCGTTGACTTCCTTCTGCAGCTCCGTGTTGTTCTTATTGAGGGCGAAGGCTAAGTATTCCGATTTTGTATCGGGAATGTCGATGATTTCGTACTTGCCCTTGCCGTCCTGAGCGAGGAAGTAATCGGCTACGGGCTTATCCAGGATGCCGGCCTGGGCGCCGCCGACCTGCAAATCCATGATGAGCTCGGAGTTGTGGTCAAACTGCTTGATGTTCAAGCCCTTCTGTTCGGCATAGCCTGCGCCGGTCGTGCCCATCTGCACGGCTACGGTCTTGCCCTGCAAGTCGTCGATAGACGTGATGCCGCTGCCGTTGGGAGCGAGGATAACCAGCTTCGATTCGTAGAAGGGAGCGGCGAAGAGGACGTTCTTAGCCCGTTCCTGGGTCATCGTCATACCGGCGGCGGCAATATCCATATCGCCCTGCTGGATGACCGGAATGATGCCGGAGAAGGGAAGGTTATTGATTTGGACTTCCCGGCCCATTTCCTTGCCGACGGCCTTAATCAAATCCATTTCAAAGCCCTTGTAATCTTCCGGATTCGCTTCGTCCTTAAACTCGAAAGGCACAAAGGTAGCGTTGGTAGCGACGCGGAGCGGCTCCTTCTTTTCAGCAGCGGCCTTGTCCTGGCCGCCGCAGCCGGCGATCATCGACGCGGCCAGCATGCCGGCCAAGGCTGTCACAACGTATTTCGTAAATTTCATATCGTTCATCCCCTTAGTAATCTCAAATACATATGAATTAATTAAGCAAAATTATACAACATTTATTAGTAAAAATGCAATAGATAGCATAAAAAAAGTAATTCCCAAATCACATGCTTGGGAATTACTTTTTTATGGTCTGCAAATTATTTGCTCAAATCGAGAGAGCGTACCTTTTCCCGCAGGGGAAGCACCAGGGGAGGGCTGACGGATAATTCGTCGACGCCCATGCGCAGGAACGTTTCGGTCAGCGTCAGATCCGCGCCGAGCTCACCGCAGATACCGACCCAGATGCCGGCCTTATGGCCGTTTTCGACGGTCTGCTGAATGAGGCGGAGCACCGCCGGATGGTGGGCGTCGAAGAAGGCGTCCAGCTTCGTCTGCTGGCGGTCGATCGCCAGTGTATACTGCGTCAGGTCGTTGGAGCCGATGCTGAAGAAGTCTACTTCCTTCGCCAGCTCGTCGCTCATGATAGCCGCCGCCGGCGTTTCTACCATGATGCCTACTTCCATATCCTTGTCATAGGCGACGCCTTCGGCGTCCAGCTCGGCCCGGACATCAGCCAGGATAGCCTTGCACCGCTTCACTTCGTCTGCAGAGATAATCATGGGGAACATGACGGCGATTTTGCCGAAGGCCGAAGCCCGCAGCAAGGCCCGCAGCTGCGTCTTGAACAGTTCCGGACGGGTCAGGCAGATGCGGATGGCCCGCATGCCCATAGCCGGGTTTTCTTCCTTGTCCAGCTGGAAGTAGTCGACCTGCTTGTCCGCGCCGATATCGAGGGTGCGGATGACGACGGTCTTGCCGCCCAGCGCTTCGGCCGTCTTCTTATAGGCTTCGAACTGCTGGTCTTCCGTCGGATAGTCGCTGTTTTCCAGATAGAGGAATTCGCTGCGGAACAAGCCGATGCCTTCGGCGTCGTTGTCGAGGACCTGGGGAATATTGCCGGGATTTCCGATGTTGGCGAATATCTTGACGGAACGGCCGTCTTTCGTTTCCGACGCCGCGCCCCGCACTTCTTCCAGACGGCGCTTCCGGTCCGCTTCTTCGCGCTGCTTTGCTTCCATAGACTGCAGCGTTTCTTCATCGGGATTGATGTATACCGTGCCGGTCAGGCCATCTATAATGGCCATCATGCCGTCTACATCCGTATGCAGGGGCGTATCCGTGCTGACGACGGCGGCGATGCCCAGGGTACGGGCCAAAATCGCCGTGTGGGAATTCGTGCTGCCTGC
Organism: Megasphaera sp. SW808; assembly: GCF_012027795.1. Classification (NCBI taxonomy): domain Bacteria; kingdom Bacillati; phylum Bacillota; class Negativicutes; order Veillonellales; family Veillonellaceae; genus Megasphaera; species Megasphaera sp. SW808. The sequence goes on along the minus strand of NZ_SJOT01000010.1, from coordinate 15,125 downwards.
CGACGTCACGAAGCCCAGGATCTTGTCCGTGTCGAGCTGCAGCGTTTCGCTGGGAGCCAGGTCGTCGGCGGCGATGATGACGTGGTCGTATTTGCTGAAATCGACGCCCGGTCCGCCGCACAGCTGCTGTTCCACGCGGCGCGATATGTCGAGGACGTCGGCGGCGCGGGCCTGCATGTAGGCGTCGTCCATAGAGCGGAACATTTCGGCAAACTGCTGGGCCGTCCGGTCGACGGCCGCTTCGGCGTTGAGCATTTCATCGCGGATCTGCCCTTCGATAGAGTCGATATAATCGTCGTCGTCCAGCATCATCTGGTGTACTTCAAACACGGCGGCCTGTTCTTCGCCTACTTTTTCCAGGGCTTTTTCATATAAGTCCTTCAGCTGTTCAATGGCTACCTTGCGAGCATCCTGAAAGCGGGCTACTTCGGCTTCGGCATCCTGAATCGGACGCTGGGCCGTCGAAATCGTGTTGCGGTGGAACAGCGCCAGCGGCCCGATCGTAATGCCGGGAAAGACGCTTTTCCCTTTTAACGTCAGCATGGATACATCCCCCTTATGTCGTAGATATTAGAAGTTTTCCTTGAGGAAAGTTTCAACCATCGCGGCGGCTGCTTCTTCGTCGGCGCCTTCTACCTGGACCGTAACGGTTTCGCCCTGTTTAACGCCGAGAGCCATAATGGTAAAAATCTTTTTCAAATCGCCCTTGCGGGAGCCCTTGAGCATCGTAATAGCCGATTCATACTTTTTGGCTTCCTTGACCAGCAGTCCGGCCGGACGAGCGTGGATACCCATAGGATCGGTGACAGTAAACGTAAATTCTTTCATGTGTAGTTCCTCCTTCGCAGGCGCGTGCGCCCAATATATTATGTGAAAATATATTACATACTATAAGTGTATCTGATTTTACAGCCGAATGCAATTAATCAGCCGACTGTTTTTTACGAACAATTCCCATCAGCACGGCCGCGACGACGACGCCTGCCGCCAGAGCCGCGACGTACATGAGCGGATTGGTCACGACGCCGAAGACGAAGATGCCGCCGTGAGGAGCCGGAACGGCGCAGTGAAAGAGCATGGACAGGGCCCCGGCGACGGCCGCGCCGACGGCGCAGGGCGGAATGATGTGCACCGGGTCGGATGCGGCAAAGGGGATAGCCCCTTCCGTAATGAAAGACAATCCCATGATGAAGTTCGTCACCGTAGACTGCCGTTCCTTCGCCGTGAATTTCTGCTTGAACAGCAGCATAGCCAGGGCAATGGCAATGGGAGGCACCATGCCGCCGATCATGACCGAAGCCATGATACCCGAAGAAATCGCTTCGCCGGAGGCGCTCATGAGGGAGGCCGTGCCGAAGACGTAGGCCGCTTTATTGATGGGGCCGCCGAAGTCGATGGACATCATGCCGCCCAGGATAAAGCCGAGGACGATGCGGCTCGTCGTAGTCATGCTGTTCAGGACGTCAAAGAGCCACGTGTTGAACAGGGCCGTCGGCGGGTTGATGATATAGGTCATGATGACCCCGATGAGGACGAGTCCCAAGACGGGATAAATCAGGATGGGCTTCGTGCCGTCCAGGGCCTGGGGCAGGTTGGCGAATACCTTCTTGAGCAGGATGATGAGGTACCCGGCGATGAACCCGGCAAAGAGGGCCCCGAAAAAGCCCGAGCCGCCTGTCGTAGCCAAAAAGCCGCCGACGATGCCCGGCATGAGTGCAGGCCGTTCGCCGATGCTCATGGCGATGTAGCCGGCCAGGATAGGCATCATCATGCTGAAGGCCAGGCCGCCGATGTTTTTCAGGAAAGCCGCCAGAGGTGTACCCGTGCCGAACTGGGCCGTGCCGGCGTGTTCCATGTCGAAGAGGAAGGCCAGGGCGATGAGGATGCCGCCGCCGATGACGAAGGGCAGCATGTGGGATACGCCGTTCATGAGGTGCTTATAGATTTGACGGCCGGCGCTTTCCTTTTCCGCCGCATCCAGCGATACGGCCTCGGACGACGAGCTTTCGCCGTGGAAAATAGGGGCCTTGCCGTCGAGGACAGTCTGGATCAGTTCTTCCGGAATCTTGATGCCGTTGGCGACCTTCGTAAAGACGACGGGCTTGCCGGCAAAGCGCTGCGTCGGCACGTCCTTGTCGCAGGCGACGATGACGCCGACGGCCCGCTCGATATCCTCGGCAGTCAGATGGTTTTTGACGCCGCCGGAGCCGTTTGTTTCGATTTTAATGTCGACGCCCATAGCGGCTCCCTTGCTTTCCAGAGCTTCCGCCGCCATGTAGGTGTGGGCGATGCCCGTCGGGCAAGCCGTGACGCCGATGACGAAGGGCCGGTCCGACGGAGCGGGGGAGGCCGGTTCGTCAGCCGGAGCCGTTTCTGCTTCGGCAGCTTCTTCTTCCGCTTCCGCCGCCAGCTGGGCCGTTTCCGTCTCGTCGATGACGGCCAGGTATTCGTCGGCCGTCTTGGCGTTCATCAATTTTTCCCGGAATTCGTCGTCCATGAGCATACGGCTCAGGCGGCTCAGCACTTCCAGGTGGACGTTGGCTCCGCCGGCCGGGGCGGCGATGAGGAAGAACAGGAAGGCCGGTTCGTCGTCCAGGCTTTCATATTCTACGCCCGAACGGACGATCATCGACGCCAGCCCCGGAGCCGACACGGCGTCCGTCTTGGCGTGGGGGATGGCGATGCCTTCGCCGATGCCCGTGCTGCCTTCGGCTTCGCGGGCCAGCACGGCCTTGCGGTATCCTTCCAGATCCGTCACGTTGCCGCCTTTATCCATCAGGGATACGAGATGGTCGATCGCCGCGCCCTTGTCGGCGACGACGGCTTGTAAGTCGATACTTTCTTTTTTCAATAAATCTACAATCCGCATGAATTTACAATCTCCTTTTACCTACAAACCTGCGTTACGGCAGCTGGCCGTATACTTCTTTAATATCGTCTTCCGTCGCCAGCCAATCGTGGAAGGCCGAAGCGCTGCCGGCGCTGATGCCCATCTTGAGGGCCTCCTGCAGGTCGCCGCCCGACGATTCGAAGCCGGCTAAGAACCCGGCTACCATGCTGTCGCCGGCGCCGACGGAATTGACCAGCTTGCCCTTAGGCGACTGCATGCGGTATACCCGGCCGTCTTCGCCGAGGAGCAGGGCGCCGTCGCCGCCGAGGGATACGAGGACGTTTCGCGCGCCCATATCCTGAAGCTTTCTTGCGCATTCGGCGATTTCTTCGTCCGTCTTGAGGACGGTATCGAACAATTCGCCCAGCTCGAAGTTATTCGGCTTGACTAAAAAGGGCTTATATTTCATGACGTTTTTCAGCAAATCGCCCGTCGCGTCGACGACGACCCGTACGGAGCGGCCTTCGAGGCGGCGCAGGATCCGTTCGTATATGTCGTCGGGAAGGGCGGCCGGGATGCTGCCGGCCAATACGAGGGTATCACCGTCGGCCATCCCGTCGATCTGGGCCATCAGGGCCTGCAGTTTGTCGTCGGGGATAACCGGCCCCATGCCGTTGACCGCCGTTTCGTCAGCTGCGCTGATCTTCAGGTTGATGCGCGAATAGCCTTCGTCCAGCACGATGAAATCGCAGTCGCTGCCGCATTCCAAAGCCAGCCGTTCTATTTCCCGTCCCGTAAAGCCGGCGATGAAGCCGAGCATTTTCGCCGGAATGTGAAGATTTCCCAGTACCAGCGCCACGTTGACGCCCTTTCCGCCGGGATAAATCGTTTCCGCTTCGGCCCGGTTGATGTCGCCGGCCTTAAATTCCTTCATCTGCACTACATAATCCAGCGAGGGATTGAACGTAACCGTATAAATCAAAGGATATGCACCTCCGTCAAAGATTCGTAAGAACTATAGTCCATGTCTTCTTCGCCCTTGGCCGTGACGACCGTGACCTGGGCCAGGTCTGCAAAGGTAATGTGCGCCGACTGGCCGAACTTGCTGACGTCGGCCAATACGTAGGCTTGCCGGCACTGCCGCACGGCTGCGCCCTTGCAGGCCGCTTCCTCCACGTCGGGCGTCGTGCAGCCCTCCTGAGGCGTCAGGCCGTTCGTGCCGAAAAATCCCTTCGTAAAGTGGTAGCGGCTCAGCATGTCCCGCATTTCGCTGCCGATGACCGATTCGGTCTTTCCCTTGACCAGGCCGGGCAGGACGTACACCTTTACGCCGCTGCGGGCCAGCTTCTGAGCCGTCGGCAGGCCGCTGGTCACAAAGGACGCCTCGGAGCCGACGAGAAAATCGGCCATCTGCTCGACCGTCGAGCCGCCGTCGAGATACACGAAGTCGCCCGGACGGACCAGAGAGGCGGCAAACTGGGCGATGCGCCGTTTTTCTCCAATATGCAGGGAGTATTTGTCCTGCAAATCTTCCATGGCGGCGTCATAGGCTCCTTCCTTCAAGGACGTCGCCCCGCCGTGAACGCGCCGCAGCAGCCCTTCTTCGTCTAAGGCGGCCAAATCCCGCCGGACCGTCGATTCGGAAATATCCAGATAATTGACCAGCTCCTGAACCGACACGGCGCCGTGCACGTTGACGATCCGCATGATTTCAGCTTGTCTTTCTTCGGTCAGCATGACCCTCATCCTTTCTGCTAAGTTCCTTTACACCTGCATTATACAATCAAATTCTTTCTTTTTCAATCATTTTCTATCATAATTGCGTATTTTTCAATCATTAACAGTCAATTATGCGCACGAATCATACATTGTGATTTATATCACAGAACAACCGCCAGGGTGGACGCAAATACGGAAGCCAGAAGGCGCAATTTATGATATAATAACGTATAAGCTTACTGATTTTACTACATTAGGAGTGATTGTCATGAATAAAAAAGCCGAAAGCTTCCAGGCATATTTAAAAGAAAAAAATCTGTCCGCCTTTACAGTCGACGAAATCAAGGACGACCCCTTCCATACCGTCGTCTTCCGCTCGCAGCTCAATATCGACGGCAATAACCTGCCGACCATCGTCATCGCCGACGACAGCATTTACGGCATTATCCGCATCTTAGTCGCCCCGAAAGTCCCCGAAGGAAGCGAAGGCCTCGCAAAATTGCTCAACACGTACAACCAGACCTTCAAGGCCTTTAAGTATTACGTTGACAACAAGGGCTCCCTGATCCTGGATATTTCCATCGTCAGCGCCGACGAATCGCTGAACGGCGACCTCGTATACGCCTTGTTCCAGACCGTCATCGAGCACCTGAACGAATCGTATAAGAACATTATGAAAGAAATCTGGAAATAACAATTTGACGTCCCCTGCCGGTAAAGCAGGGGATTTTTTCGATTATATCCCCATTACATTAAAACCATACGAATTTCCTATGGATAGATTAAATACTTTTTCTTGACAGGCTGCGTGTAAAGTAATACGCTACTATAGTAAAGTATTACTTTATATCAATAGGGGAATGATAACGTATACCTTTACAGCATAATTACATAGGAGGGGATCCGTATGAAACACACCGCTGCCGCCGTCGCCGTAAGCGACGACACGCGCGGCTCTTTTCTCAAATGGTTGGAACGGGTAGGCAACAAGCTTCCCAATCCAGCTATTCTTTTTTTGATTTTCTTCATGGTGCTGGCCCTTTGCTCTTACGTCCTGCAGCTGGCCGGCGTAACGGCCGTCAATCTCAAGACCAATGAAATCATCCATATCCGCAGCCTCATCAGCGCTGAAGGCTTGGACTGGCTCCTGACGAACCTCATCAAAAACTACATTAATTTCCCGCCCCTGGGCATGATCATCGTCCTGACCTTCGGCCTGGGCGTGGCGTCGGAAACGGGGCTGCTCCAGACGCTCATCCATCACTCCATGCACAATATCCCGCGGAAGTACGTGACCCTGGCCGTCGTCTTCATCAGCCTCATGAGCCATATCGCCTCTGACGCGGCCATCGTCATTATGCCGCCCTTAGCGGCCATGCTGTTTTATTCCATGGGACGCCATCCCTTAGTCGGCTTCGCCTGTTCCCTGGCCGCCATCTATTCGGGATTTACGGCCAACATCCTCATCGTCACGACGGACGTCCTCTTGTCGGGTATTACGACCCAGGCCATCCGTACTATCGACGCGACGATGACTGTCACGCCGATCGATAACTGGTATTTCATGTCCTTCGCCGTATTCTACCTGACGGCCGTGACGACCTTCATTACGGAAAAATTCGTCGAACCGCGCATGGGCGTATATGACCCGGCCCACGCCCAGGAAAATCTGACCATTCCCGACGTGTCGCCGGAGGAAAAAAAGGCCCTGCGCCACACCCTCATCGCCGCCGTCCTGTATTTGGCCGTCGTCTTCCTCATGGCCTTTCCCGACAACGGCCTGCTCCGCAATTCCCAGACCCATTCGCTCCTGGGGTCGCCTCTGCTGCGCGGTGTCATCCCGCTGCTGTGCGGCTTTCTCCTGACCGTCGGCCTGACCTATGGCGTGTCGATCCGTAAAATCAAAAACGCCGACGACATGATACATTGTATGACCAACGCCGTCAAAGGCCTGTCGGGCTTTTTGGTCATGGCCTTTTTCATCGCCCAGTTTATCGCAGCCTTCGCCTGGACCAACATGTCGACGATGATCGCCATGAAGGGGGCCCTGTTCCTGAAAGACGTAGGCATGACCGGCCTGCCGGCCCTCATCTGCTTCATGCTCTTCGGCCAGCTCCTGGGCCTCTTTACATCCAGCGGCTCCGCCGTATGGGCCCTGCTGTCGACGGTCTTCGTCCCCATGTTCATGCTCCTGGGCTATCACCCGGCCTTCATCCAGGCTGCCTTCCGGGCCGGCGACGGCGCGCTGAATACCGTCGCCTTAGTCAACCCGTTCCTGCCCCTGTTCTTGGAAATCATCCGCCGTTACAAAAAAGACAGCGGCATCGGCACCTATTTATCCCTCATGATGCCCTACGCCATGGCTTTCCTGGTCATGTGGTACGCCTTGTTCATCTTCTGGTATCTCACAGGCTGGCCTGTCGGCCCGGGTATTCCCCAGCGGCTTTAAAATACATAGACCATGTGCTGTTCTGCAGAATCGCATTCTGCGGACAGGGTATGGTCTATTTTTTTATATTTCTACAAATGATGCATAGGTTTCTATATGGATACGCCTGCAGTTATTGCCAAAAACTATTGTAAACAGAATGTCTTCCATAATGTAAATATTTAACACGCAATATGGTATAATATGTTCATCAGTATTCGTTTTCATTTATTTTACAAAAAAATATTATCCAGCCTAGTCGCCGAAGCAGCTAGCGGCTCGTATATACTCAAAAACAAACTGGACGCACGGCGTTTTCCAATTATCCATACAGCCAGTAAGGGGGCTTGCGAATGACCACTATATTGCAAAGCATACAAGAATCCGTTATTAAGTATGCCCATATGATAGAGCAGGTAACGAAACTCGACGTTGAAATCGTCGACACCAATTTAAACCGCATCGCCGGAACGGGATTAAAAAACAACAACCTGAGCCAAAGTATGGCCAGCGAAGGCCACGTATATGACCAGGTGCTGCGAACTGGAAAATTTATCTACATCGACAATCCCAGGGAAAACGCCCTGTGCCAGCAGTGCACCCGAAAGAACTCCTGCTACGAGTGGGCCGAAATGGCAATTCCCATTACGCTGGCCGACGAAATCATCGGAGTCATCGGCCTGATTTGCTTCAGCGCTGAAGCCAAAAAGCGCATCGACGACGACTTAACCCTGTATCAGGCGTTTACCAAGTCTATTGCCGAGTTTATCGGAGCCAAGGCGTTTGAATACCAGAAAACAACGCGAGCTATGCAGACAATGGACGTGCTGAAAGAAGTAATCAGCCATGTATCGGAAGGCATACTTCTCCTGCAAAACGATGGATACGTCCAAGATACAAATGTGGCGGCCGAAAAACAGCTGCAAACAGATAAATTAAAAGGAAGCGTCCTGCGCATAGAAGAAACGGGAGACACGATTTTAGACCAAAAAGAATATCGCATAACGATGGGCAAACACCATTGGTACGTCATTGGCGAAAAAATCCCCATTTATCCTAAGCCCGCCGATTATGACGCTATCTTCTTGTTCAACGACATAAAGAACGTCAAATCTACGATTTATAATTTAACCAACGTAACGCCAAAACAGCAGGCAAGCCAAATCATCGGCAGCACGCCTGCAATGCTTACGCTCAAGCAGCAAATCAAAAAAATCGCCGATTCTTCGTCAACCGTACTCATCACAGGGGAGAGCGGCACGGGCAAGGATCTCGTGGCCCGCGTTATCCACAGCGAAGGAAACCGCAGCAATAAGCCCTTCGTCTCCATCAACTGCGGGGCTATTCCCGATACGCTGCTGGAAAGCGAACTCTTCGGCTACGTCAAAGGCGCTTTCACAGGCGCCGACCCGCGGGGAAAAATCGGTAAATTTGAAATCGCCAACAAAGGAATCATTTTCTTGGACGAAATAGGAGATATGCCCCTGTATTTACAGGTAAAGCTCCTCCGCGTCCTGCAGGATCGCAAAATATCCCGAATCGGCTCCAATCAGGTGATCGATATCGACGTCCGCGTCATCGCCGCTACTAACAGGGATCTAACCAGCCTGATTCAAAAGAATAAATTCCGCCGCGACTTATATTACCGCCTGAACGTCATTCCCCTCCAGGTCCCGCCGCTGCGCGAACGCAAGGAAGACGTTCCCGAATTAATTCATATGCTCCTAAAAAAATATTGCGCCCTCTTCAATCGAAGCAAAGTAGATATAGATTTAGAAGCCATGAAGCTGTTGCTGGAATATTCCTGGCCAGGAAACGTCCGTGAACTGGAAAATACTATCGAGTTCATGATAAATATGTCCGAATCAGACCACATCACTGTCGGCTGCCTGCCGGAAAATATCCGCCTGTGCCAATGTCCAAAAGGAACGCCGTCAGCACTCTTGTCTGAAGCAGGGGAGAACGCCATTATTCCGTTAAAGGATTTAGAGAAAAACGCTATTCTCCAAGCGCTGAAAACCTACGGCGAAAGCATGGAAGCTAAGCAGGAAATCGCTAAAAAGCTAGGAATAGGCATCGCTACTTTATACAGGAAATTAGAAAAATATAAAATCAAATAACAAAATTTTAAAAACTGCAATAATACAATAATATGTGCCGCAGCATAATTCTTACTGTAATAACTTATTATCATTTTGATATATCATTATCAGAATGATAATAAGTTATTTTCGTTTTTCCATTCTCTTTCTTTGTAAAAATAGCGTAAATACGCCGTTTTTAATTTTTTCAAAAAAAATATTTTTTGGCATGTAAATTTCATATATACTGGCAACTACGAAATACCTATGGATTTTAAATGGAGGAACATACCGAATGAACAAACAAATTATCAACACAGAAAAAGCACCGTCCGCTATCGGACCGTATTCGCAGGGAACACAGTGGGAATCGTTAATTTTCACATCCGGTCAGCTGCCCATCGACATGGCGACGGGCGCATTTCCTGAAGGAATTGAAGCGCAGACGAAGCAATCGATCGAAAACGTAAAAGCAATTTTGGAAGCCGCCGGCAGTTCTCTGGACAAGGTCCTGAAAACGACGGTCTTCATTAAAGATATGAACGACTTCGGCAAAGTCAACGAAGTATACGCTTCGTATTTTAATACGGATTGCCCGGCAAGATCGTGCATCGAAGTAGCCCGCCTTCCGAAAGACGCTTTAGTAGAAATTGAAGTAATCGCACATCAGTAAACAGAGGAGTGACCTACCAGAATGGATATTAAATACGAATTGAACTCGATGAAAAAGGAAACGCGCGAACACGTCGACTTTTTGAGCATGGAAGAAATCCAGAAAGCCAGAGATTTCCACAAAAGCTTTAAAGAATACGAGCCGACGCCGCTGGTTTCCCTTAAAAATATGGCGGAAACGTTTGGAGTTAAAGGTATCTACGTAAAAGACGAATCGTACCGCATGGGCCTGAACGCTTTTAAAGTCTTGGGCAGCTCCTACGCCATCGGCAAATACATTGCCCAGAAATTAAACAAGGATATTTCCGAACTTCCCTATGACAAGATGGTATCGGATGAAACGAAACAGGAACTGGGCGAAATCACCTTCGCCACGACGACGGACGGCAATCACGGCCGCGGCCTGGCTTGGACGGCCGAACGCCTTCGCCAGCATTCCGTCGTATACATGCCGAAGGGCACGCAGGAAATCCGCTTGAAGAACATCCAGAAGCTCGGCGCAGAGGCCGAAATTACCGACCTCAATTATGACGACGCCGTCCGCTATACCTTTGCCAAAGCCCAGGAAAATGGCTGGATCGTCGTACAGGATACGGCTTGGGAAGGCTACACGGAAATCCCGACGTGGATCATGCAGGGCTACGGCACGCTGGCGCTGGAAGCCTTCGAACAACTTCAGCAGGCAGGCGTTGCAGAACCTACGCATATCTTCGTACAGGCCGGCGTCGGCTCTTTCGCCGGAGCCGTACAGGGCTTCTTCACGAATGTCTGCAAAGACAACCCGAGCACGGTCGTCGTAGAAGCCGGCGCAGCAGACTGCTTGTACAAATCGGCTGTCGCTAAGGACGGCAATCCTCATGCCGTTGGCGGCGATTTATCGACAATTATGGCCGGCTTAGCCTGCGGCGAAGCCAATACCATCGGCTGGGACGTTTTGAGAGACAACAGCACCATGTTCGTATCCTGCCCCGACTGGGTAGCGGCAAACGGCATGCGCATCCTCGGCAACCCCCTCGGCAACGATACGAAAGTCGTTTCCGGAGAATCGGGAGCCGTACCGACAGGTTTATTCGTAGAATTGATGACTAACCCGCAGCTGGAAGATATGCGCAAAGCCTTGAAGCTCGATGAAAATTCGCAGGTCCTCATCTTCAGCACCGAAGGCGATACGGACCCCGACATGTACAGAGATATCGTTTGGAACGGAAAATTTGCCAAGAAATAAATTACAGAAACGAAAAGGAGAATACCGCCATGTTAACAGAAAAAAGACAAGAACAAGTAATTCAGTGCTGCCAGGATTTAATTCGCTGCCAGAGCTACTCCGGCCATGAAGATAAAGTCGTCGCCTGCTTAAAGGAAAAATTCACCGCCTTAGGCTTCGACGAAGTCATCGTAGACGAATACGGCAACGTAATGGGCCACATGAAAGGCAGCCGCCCCGGCAAGACCATCGTCTTGGACGGCCACATTGACACAGTTCCCGTAGAAGACGCTTCGGCCTGGACGCACGATCCCTTCGCCGGTACGATTGAAGACGGCAAAATCTATGGCCGCGGCACCAGCGACATGAAAGGGGCCGTCGCCGCTATGGCCTGCGCCGTCGCAAATTTTGCCGAAGACAATAAAAAAGATTTTGCAGGCGATATTTACGTCGCCGGCGTCGTTCACGAAGAATGCTTCGAAGGCGTCGCAGCCCGCGCTATCAGCAAACGACTTCATCCGGATTACGTCATCATCGGCGAAGCTTCCCAGCTCAACCTGAAACGCGGTCAGCGCGGCCGCGGCGAAATCGTCGTAGAAACCTTCGGCAAACCGGCACATTCCGCCAATCCGCAGGCCGGCATCAACGCCGTATACAAAATGGCTCAGCTTATTCAGGAAATCCAGAAAATTAAACCGCCCTATCAGGACATCTTGGGCGACGGCATCCTCGAATTGACGGATATCAAATCGTCTCCCTATCCCGGCGCTTCCGTCGTTCCGGAATACTGCCGCGTAACGTACGACCGCCGTCTATTGGTAGGCGAAACAAAAGAATCCGTATTGAAGCCGATTCAGGACGTCATCGACGAAATGTCCAAAAAAGATCCTGATTTCAAAGCCAAGGTATCGTACGCCGTAGGAGAAGAACTTTGCTACACCGGCAATACGATTACAGGCGAACGCTTCTTCCCGGGCTGGCTCTACGATGAACAGGACGATTTCGTTCAGGCGTCTTTAACCGGCTTGAAGAAAATGGGCCTGTCTCCTGAAATTACGCAGTATTCCTTCTGCACGAACGGAAGCCACTACGCAGGCGAAGCTGGTATCAAAACGATTGGTTTTGGACCGTCCCGCGAAAACCTGGCTCATACAATCGACGAATACATTGAAGTAGACCAACTCTGCAAAGCTACGCTGGGCTACTATGGAATTTTGGAAGAAGTCATGAAATAAGGAGGAGCTGACCATGGCAAAGACGTTATTAAAGAACGGCATCATCATCGATGGAACGGGAAAAGAACGCTTCGTCGGTAACGTTGAAATCGCAGACGACAGAATTGCCGCCATTACGCAGGAATCGGATGAAACGCAGTTCGACACGGTTATCGACGCGACGGGCAAAGTCGTCGCCCCCGGCTTTATCGATACGCACAGCCATTCCGACTTGGAATTGTTCCTCGATCCCTACTTAGCTCCTAAAGTATTTCAGGGTATTACGACGGAACTCCTCGGCCAGGACGGCATTTCCCTAGCTCCCTTGCCGGAAAAATACATCAGCCCGTGGCGCAAAAACTTAGCCGGCTTGGACGGAGACAGCGACGATATTGACTGGCATTTCAAGACGACGGAAGGGTATCTCCGCAATATCGAAGCATCCGGCATCGCCATTAACGAAGCCTATTTAGTACCTCACGGCAACGTCCGCATGGAAGCAATCGGTCTCGACAACGTAATTCCAAACGATGAAGAACTGCAGAAAATGTGCGATATTCTCCGCCGCGAAATGGAAGCCGGCGCATACGGATTATCTACAGGCTTGATTTACATGCCCTGCGCATACAGCCAGACGAAGGAAGTCGTCGAGCTTTGTAAGGTCGTTGCGGAATACGACGGAGTATTCGTCATCCATCAGCGCAGCGAAGCCGACACGATTATCGATTCCATGAAGGAAGTCATCGAAATCGGCCGTCAGTCCGGCGTAAAAGTTCATTTCTCCCACTTTAAAGTATGCGGCCGCAAGAACTGGGATCTCCTTGAGCAGGTAGTAGAACTCCTGGAGCAGGCTAAACGCGAAGGTATCCGCGTCTCCTTCGACCAGTATCCTTACGTCGCCGGCAGCACGATGCTCGGCGTTATCCTGCCGCCTTGGGTTCACGACGGCGGCACGGACAAGCTGATCAAGCGCCTGGAAGATCCGGAACTGCGTAAAAAGATGATTAAAGACATCGAAGAAGGCATTCCCGGCTGGGATAACTTCATCGACTTTGCCGGATTAGACCAAATCTACGTCACGAGCGTAAAAACAGAAGCAAATAAGGACGTCATCGGAAAGAGCTTAGTAGAAATCGGGGAAATGCGCGGCAAGGATCCCTATGAAGCGACCTTCGACCTGCTTCACGACGAAGAAAACGCCGTCGGCATGGTAGACTTCTATGGAAAAGAAGAACACATTATCCGCCTCATGAAACGGCCGGAGCAAAACGTCTGCACCGATGGCCTGCTCGGCGGAAAACCGCATCCTCGCGTATACGGCGCATTCCCCAGAGTTCTCGGCAAATACGTCCGCGAAGAACAGCAGTTTACGCTGGAAGAAGCAATTTATAAGATGTCCGGAAGACCGGCTTCCGTATTCCAGCTGAAAGACCGCGGCACTCTGGCTCCTGGAAACTTTGCAGACATCGTCGTATTCAATCCCGATACGATCATTGACAACGGCACGTTTGTCGACCCTGCGCAGTTAGCTACCGGCATGGAACACATCTTCGTCAACGGCGAATGCATCTTAGCCGACGGCAAGCAGATTTACGTTAAACCGGGCCGCGTCCTTCGCCTGAAATAGTTGCGTACGAGAGAAAGAGGTAATTCTATGAGCGATATTACAAAAAATCAAGGCGGTTGGAAATGGAAAGCCAGATATTCGATTTTGGCCGCCATCTGGTGCGGCTGGATGGTTTCCTTCCTGGACCGTATGGTCATGAGCATTTCTCTTCCCTTTATCGGACAGGATCTGGGCCTGACTCCGACGATGGAAGGTGCCGTACTGAGCGCCTTCTTCGCCGGCTACGCCTTATTCCAGATTCCCGGCGGCTTGCTGGCCGACAAGTTCGGCTTCCGCAAAATGATGACGATCGGCATCGCCTGGTGGTCCGTCTTCACCTTCCTGACGGGTCGTGTCATCAGCTATCCCATGATGCTCGTATGCCGCTGCTTATTCGGCGTCGGCGAAGGGAGTTTCCCCGGCGCGTCGTGGAAATGTATCGCCACGTATTTCCCGCCTAAGCAAAGAGCTACGGCTACGGCAATCCAATCCACCGTAAACACATTGGGCCCGGCGGTAGCATCGATCGTCGCGGCAGGCATTATCGCAGCGCTGGGCTGGCGGCACGTATTTATGTTCCTGGCGATTCCCGGCCTGGCCGTAGCCTTCTATTTCTGGAAATACGCAAAAGATAACCCGGCAGAGCACGGCCGCATGACGCCGGAAGAACTGGCGGAACTGCAGGAAGGCGAAGAAGCCGTCCAAGCAGATGGAAGCGGCCTCACGTTCAAAGAATTTTTCAAAAAGCCCCTCTTGTGGCAGATGGTGTTAATCTGGTTTCTCTTCGACATCACCTTCTGGGGCTTCGTATCCTGGCTGCCGTCGTACTTGATGAAGGTCAGAGGCATGTCCCTCATGCAGACCGGCGTCGCCAGCGCCATCCCCTTCGTCTGTGGAGCTGTCGGCACCCTTCTCGGCGGCTGGCTGTCCGACAGAATGGCCGGAAAAAGAAAGTGGCTGTACATTCCCAACGCCGTCATTGCTGGCGGATTCCTCTACCTGATGTACAGCGTATCTTCCGTCGATATGGCTATTATTTACCAGTGCACATCTTCGTTCTTCATGTTCCTGGCAATGGCCGCATTCTGGGGCATCGTAATGGACAGCATTCCACCCAATATCATGGGCAGCTGCTCTGCTACCGTTAACTTCGGCGGACAGGCGGCTGGATTCATTTCCCCCTTCGTCATGGGCTATCTCATTAATGTCAGCGGCGGTTCCTTCGACACGGCGTTCTTGTTCTTAGTCGTGGCAATCCTCGCTTCGTCTGTCATTACGATGACCGTTAAAAAACAATAGTTATATAACCTTACGACAAAAGATATCTATCTCCATATCCTTTACAAAAAAGAAGCTGCGGTAACTGCGTGC